>CAIPNE010000282.1 GCA_903866355.1 uncultured Gammaproteobacteria bacterium | reverse complement strand
GGCGTCGCTGGTCGCCTATGCAGCGCGCGTAGCGCTTTGGCACGATCGGGCGAGATATAGCCCATGCGCTCGTCCAACGCTATGGCGGCTTCGCTGCGTTCATTTGCGGGACCGTAGCCGCCACCGGCCGGTGTACGCACGGTAACGATGTCGCCCGGCTTAAGCAGCGTGCGTGCCTTCGGCGCCAGGTGACGGCCGTCGTTGTGACTCAGAGAAGCCGTAAAGCCCGATCCCCCGCCGCTGTAACCCTGCGGCGGGTGCTTGATGCGTTCGGAACTGGTGGAGACGTGCACTTCCTGATCACCCAGCACCTGCACGCTGATCTCCTGCGCCAGTCCGCCGCGATGCCGGCCCTCACCGCCGCTATCGGTCACAAGCTCGCGGCGCAGGAAGCGGATAGGCGCAATACTTTCCATCACCTCCAGCGATGCCATCTTAGTGTTGGTCGGGAACGCCTTGCCGGGCAAGCCGTCGCGGTCGCGAGAAGCTCCGAGGCCGCCGCTTGTGATCAGGTTGCATTGGAACTGGGTGCCGTCGCCGCGCGGGCCGAAGAAGTTCAGGCGCGGAGCTGGGCTGCCTGGCTCGGCCGGCACGCCGCCTGGCACTGCCTGCGCAAGCGCGCCGAATACGACCGGCACCAGCATGTGGCCCACGCGGCCGCGGCTACTTACTGGAGCGGGCCGCTCGCAATTGACTAGAGAACGTAACGGTGCCTTGAGCACGATCGGTCGGTAAGCACCCTCATTGTTAGGTACCAGCGGTTCGAGGGCCGCCTTGACCGCGAAAGCCGCATAGCCGTATGTGTAGTTGTATGAACTGTTGATGCCCTTGCGCACCTGGTCGGAGGTACCAGCGAAATCCAACTCCAGGTTGTCTCCCTGGATCGTGAGTTTGACCCGAATCTTCAGCGGTTTGTCGTAGCCGTCCATCGTGCCTTCGTGTTCATACACGCCGTCTGGTACCGCGGCGATAGCCCGCCGCATCGCGACTTCCGAGCGCGCGAGAATCTCTGTCGACACATCCGCTAGATCTGGAATGCCGACTTCCTCCAGTAGTTCGCGGGTTCGCTGCGCGGCCAGACGGGCAGCGCCGATTTGGGCCTGCACGTCGCCCAGCACCTCATCAGGCACGCGCACATTCTGCGCCAGGATGTCCAGTACTTCCTGCACCGGGCGGCCCTCGCGGTAAAGCTTCATGGGTGGGATCGCCAGGCCCTCCTCGAAGATGCTGTCCGCGTCGGCCGAGTAGCCACGTCCGCCTATGTCTGACTGGTGCGCGATGTTGGCCGCGAAGGCGACCAGCCGGCCGTGGTGGAAAACCGGGACCGCGATCGCCATGTCATTCAGATGGCCAGCAGCCAGCCAAGGATCGTTGGTCATGGCCACGTCGTCTGTGTGCCAGTCCTTCCAGCGGCTAAGAAAATGCCGCATCACGGCGGAGGCCGCACGCGTGAAGCCAGGCAGCGACTGAAACGGCTGCGCAAGCAGATCACCGGTCGGCGTCAGTAGCACGCAGCTGAAATCGTGCGAGTCGCGCACGACGTGCGAAAAAGCCGTGCGCACTACCACCGCTGCCTGCTCGTCGGCCACAGCGATCAGCCGGCTCCAGAGGATCTCAAGCGAGACCGGATCGAGCTTTGCATCAGGCATGGTTAAGTCGTCCTGCAGTGGTGCGGCCGAATACTGCGCTGTTGGTCAATCTACTGCCACTTGGGTGATTGAAGTAGAAGATACCGCGCACCATTTCTTCCGCCCCGATGAGTCTGTGAATCAGAACGCCGTCGGTGGACATCACTTTGGCATCGCTGTTGATTCGCAAGCCTACGAAGGTCATGGTGATTCCGCCGGTCACGGCGTTGGTTTCGATTGGCAGGTCGGCATGGACGCAGCCGGCGCCTTTGCGGGTGCTGCCAGTCGTATTCAATGTCGTGGCTCTCATGCAGGGGCCATTATAAAAGGATTTCCAAACACCGAACAATCAGTTTGCCAGCATTGATCAATCCATAAAGAGCTTAAAACCCTCGGAAAAACCTCTTAAAACCCTTGCTTTTTC
>CAIPNE010000281.1 GCA_903866355.1 uncultured Gammaproteobacteria bacterium | reverse complement strand
TGGACCAAACCGCTCTCGGTGCTGATCTTCGCCGGGCTGCTGCAAACGCTGGCGCACAGCTGGGTGGATTTTAATTTCTACAACCCCGCGATTCTCATCACGTGGTGCACGCTCTGGGTGGTGCTGATCCGCTGGACGAAACGCGAAGAATCCGCGTCGAAGGCCGCGGGGGAGTAAACGCCTCGCGCTCAGCGCGCGGTGCTTTCGCGCCATTGCCGCGCGACGTGCACCAAGGATGCGGCGGCGGCATAGACGTGGAAACGTTTCTGAAATGAAGCCCCCGCGTGTTGCCGCAGGGCATCCCATTGGGAAGTAGGCGTCAGCAGCCAGCGCTCGATCAACCGAATCGTCCCCGCGAGATCATCCGCTTCGACGTAGCCGGCACCATCCGCACTGATTTCACGCCAGATATTAACTTGATCGCTGATCAGCACGGGCAACCGACAGGCCAATGCTTCCGCGACGGCGATCCCAAAATTCTCCTGATGTGAGGGCAAAATAAACGCCTCCGCCGCGTAAAATGCCCCCCACTTCAAATCGCCCGCCACCTGCCCCGTCCACGTGACCGTAGTTTGTAAATCCAACTCGGTGACGAGAGTTTTCAGTTCTGTGCCATAGGCATGATCGTCTGGACCCGCCATCACCACGTGAAGCTGAGCGGTGAGATCCGCCGACTGGCGCCGCCGGATCTCGGCGACCGCCCGCAGGAGCAAATCGGGACCTTTTTTCACATGCACTCGGCCAAGAAACAGCAGGCATTTCTTGCCCCGCAGTTCCGGAAATTTTTCCAAAAACAAAACCCGCTGCCGCATCGGATCACCCACCGGTCCCGCGGTGCCGTAGTTCACGACCGATTCGCGGCAACGGTAGAGCCCAAACGATTCCCGGGCGCGCACGCGCTCTTCCTCGCAGGTAAATAACACCGCCGCCGCATCGCGCAGCACGCGATAATCCGCCCAAGGCCAGTAGAGCCATTTCTTGAGATGCTTCAGCGGATACGTCCGCTTAAACCACGGATCGAGCATCCCGTGCGGGTAAACGCAATAAGGGGTGTTCGTGCCGCACAATGCCCGCCACACTCCGAAGGCGTGGTACTGCCAAAGCCCATTCACCACGACGAAATCGTAGTCATCCCGATGCTCACGCAGCCAGGCTACGAAACGACTCGAGTAACCGTACTTGCCCCACGCCGGCCCTAGAGCGTGACACGGCAACGAACACGCCTGCACCCATGGATCGGAGGGATGATCGAGCGAGACAACTTCCACGGCGTGACCCGCCCTGATATTGACCGTCGAAAGTTGCAGCACGCCTTCAATCGGGCCGCCGCCGGCCGGATTCAGCGAGCGGATCGCATGCAAAATGCGCAGGGGTTTATTCACGGTTCAAAAAGCGAGCGACACCTCAGGGGAGCGATTTCAGATTCTCGGCCGCGGTCAGTTCGCGCTCTTTTAGGACGATAAAATATTCGTAGATCGACTGCAGCACAGCGTACGTGATCCCGGCGCGACCG
>CAIPNE010000280.1 GCA_903866355.1 uncultured Gammaproteobacteria bacterium | reverse complement strand
GGGCCGCCCCGCCCACGCCACGACCGGCAGGGCCAGCGCGAACTCGATCCACGATTGCGTTGGCGCCGACAATCCATTTAGGTGATGGCCGGTCATCGCCAAGAATGCGACGGCCACGCTGAAGGGCAAGGTGAACCAGAAGCGGCGGCGGAAATCGACTAGCTCCGCGTCGGGGGGGTCTCCAAGCGTGGTGACGCTAGCCTCGAGCACCATCCCGCAGTGCGGGCAGATCCCGCGTTCGGTACGCAAGATATCTGCGTGCATGGGGCAGATATACAGGGTGGGCGCGGTGCCCTCCAGCAGCGCGGGCGCGGGCGCCGATGCCGCGCCCTGTTGCCCCGAGTAATTTTCCGGATCTTCCGCAAAGTGAGCCCGGCAGCGAACGCTACAAAAATAATAGGCCACTCCACGGTGGACGACCCAAAACGGGGACTTGACCGTGACGCTCATCCCACAGACCACATCGCGCGCGCCGTCTGCGTCACCCAAACCTAGAGGTGGACCTGAGAAAAGTACTTGGAGGCCACGATTAACCCCGTCCATCAGTTTCCAACTCAGACAGCTCGCGCCGGTCATGAGGTCCCGGCGCAGGGAGGGTCGCGAACCCTCCCGCATTGGAGAATTTAAATGCGCTATCAGCACACCACTGACTGGCTGCGGCCACCGCCAAAAAAAACATCTAGTTCTACCACTACTGACCTAGCACCACTGTAGCCACGGGCGGGCTCACAGCAATTGATGGCGATCAATTTTAATGACACGAAGATGGCTCAAAATCCCCGCGCGCGGCTGGCGCTGCCGAGGCGAGCATAGCGCTTTGCAGGCTTCTAGAAGGCGTTGTGATCCACTGTGGTTGACGTAGATCAAAGCAGTTTTAAAACCTTTAATTCAGAATTTTTACCAAGGCTTTACTCACAAGGGAATCACGCCAAATGACCTCGCAATCCACCACCACTGACGGACCTTCCGAAGCACGGCATTCGGTTTCCCAAGAGCGCGAAAAAATGATCGCAGAAGCTGCTTATTACCGCGCGGAATGGCGCGGATTCAGCGCCGGCGACCCGCAGGCAGACTGGCTGGCATCCGAGGCCGAAGTGGACACTCTTTTAGTGCAAAAAGCTGCTGAAGAGGTTGCCGCCGAAAAACAGTCACTGCTTCAGCGTCTCGAAAAACGAATCAACGACTGGGATCAGAAACTCGCGGCACTCACCGCGGCAACCCGGGGTGCTCGCGACAAACTGGGCGCGGAATTGCATGACCAAATTGCGTCGCTTTCGCTAAAACGCGATGAGGCCAAACAAAAGCTCGCGGCATTACACGATCTCAGCGCCCAGACGTGGCAAGAAGTGCGCGACCATACACTGGTTTTTTTTGATGACCTGCACAGCGCCATTGAGCGCGTGACCGCGCGCCTTTCACCGGCAGAAAAGCCCGTTAAAAAACCCAAGAATGGCGATACGAATTAGCCATCCCACAACGCAAAACCGGAGAAATTTATCATGCACGAAATGATGCATTCCGTGATGCGCACTGCCCCTACAGGGACATTCGTTGCGATGATAATCCTCGCTTTGCTGGTGGGGATTGTGTTGCCCTTCGCATTCATTCTAAAAAAAGCAGGCTATAGCCCTGGGTGGGGCCTGCTCGCTGTTTTGCCCATTGCCCCGCTCGTCCTGCTGTATTTTATTGCTTTGGCCAACTGGCCTAGTCTGCGCGTGAAGAATTCCTAAGTATTTCGATGCCGTATCCACAGGCCCTTTGCCGACGACCACTGGTCTTTGGGATGGCGTGCCAAACTTCCGGTTTTCTTGAGAGTGAGTGGGCCAGCGCCAAGCCCCTCCTTTTTTGACTTAAGCACAAGGCGCCGCCATCCCCTCGACCGACCTGCGCTATCGCGGCGCTAAAAAGGGAGAGTGCCCGTTGCGCTATTTTCGTGCTCAGAGGGGATTTGGCACGTTCCCAGCAGTTCCTCAACTGGGTCTAGCGCTGTGTCTCGCTGGCCTCGAACACCTTGGGCAGGTCGAACGAAGCCGCGATTTCGTTGAACTATCGTGATGGCTGGTGGGGCACCGTCCCGGCCTGACACTCTCGCCTGTCCTTTTAGTCTGGGTCCTCCTGCCGCCTACCGGTCGCCTTTCGGAACGAAAAGGCCATTGCTTGGCGGACCTCCCGCGTTCTAGCTGAATACCTAGCCACCCCGTAGAGTGTTTTAACTATGCCAGACCTGCACATTTCAACCTTTAACATTCACAAAGGCCATTCCTCCCGGCGGGGCCCAACGGTGCATGTTCTGCGTACTGAGTTGCAGCGGCTCGCGAGTGATGTGGTATTTCTGCAAGAAGTGCAGGGTTTATCCCTCCACCGCTCCCGGCGATACCCCACTTGGCCCACGGCGCCCCAGTATGAATTCTTAGCGGACACGCTCTGGAGCGAGTTTGCGTACGGGCGTAACGCGGTTTACGACGACGGTCATCACGGCAACGCCGTGCTGTCGAAGTATCCTATCCTACGTTTTGAAAACATAAATATTTCCCAATCGCGGCACGAACAACGCGGTCTGCTTCACTGCGAAATCGAAATCCCAGGTTGGCCCGAGGCGTTGCATTGCATCAATGTGCATTTTGGACTCTTCCAAAATTGGCGGCAGCGCCAGATAACGCAGCTGTGTGGCCGAGTCGCCGACCTGGTGCCGACGACCGCGCCACTGATAGTGGCGGGGGATTTCAACGACTGGAATCAACAGGCAAGCCATCGCCTCGCGGGCGAACTGGGGCTCATAGAAGTGTTTGAACAAACCACCGGCCGCGCGGCCCGCAGTTTTCCCGCTGGCCTGCCATTGCTCCCACTGGACCGCATTTATACTCGCGGCTTCCGCGTGGCGTCGGCCCAAGTGCATCTGGGGCCCCACGCTGCACGCTTGTCCGACCATGTCGCGCTGTCAGCCACGCTGAGCCGAACCGCATGACAGCGCGCGAGGGTAATCACATCTCCCTCCTCGAAACAGGGGACGAATTCTTCCCAAGTTTGGAAGCGGCGATCGACCACGCTACGCGCGAGGTCCATATTGAAACCTACATTTTTGCCGATGATGCCATTGGGCGGCGGATTGCCCAGACCATCGCCCGCGCCGCTCAGCGTGGCGTGGTGGCTCGCGTGTTAATCGATGGTTATGGTTCTAACAATCTCGCGCCCGCCTTAAGCGCTGTCCTGCTAGCCGCTGGGGTGCAGATCCTCATCTACCGGCCGTCGCCCAAACGATTTTCCTTGTATCGTGATCATCTTCGACGTTTGCACCGAAAATTGGTGGTCATCGATGGCCGGCTAGCGTTCTGCGGTGGCATTAATCTTAAGGACGATCGCGATAACGCCGGCACAGATCCGCCCCGCTACGATTTTGCGGTCAAGGTCGAAGGGCCCTTAGTAGGGGATATGCACCGCGCCATGCGGCGGCTCTGGCTCTTGACCGAATTGACGAATTTCACGCACAGCGTTCATTCGAGAATGAGAAGGTCCTTACCGCCACCCTCACGGCCGAACGGTCAGCTAGCGCACTTTCTGATCCGAGACAATTGGCTCAACCGCCGTCGAATAGAAGACGCCTACGTCGTTGCCGTGCACAGCGCGGCACGGGAAATTGTCATCGCTAACGCCTATTTCTTGCCGGGACGGCGCATTCGCCACGCCTTGCTCGCGGCCGCATCGCGCGGCGTTCGTGTGCGTCTGTTACTCCAAGGACGGCCAGACCATCTCTTGATTTATTACGCAACCCAAGCGCTATACGTTAGCCTCATCAAAGGCGGCATCGAAATTTTTGAATACTCGCCAGCGCATCTACACGCCAAGGTTGCCGTAGTCGACGACCACTGGGCCACCGTTGGGTCTTCTAATATTGACCCCTTCAGCTTGTGGCTGTGCCGCGAGGCCAATGTGATTGTTCACGATTTAACACTCGTCGAAACCTTGCGAAAAAGCCTTGCTCTGGCTATCGCTGAACGCTCGCAGCCTATTACTCTAGACATCACGAACCATCGCTCTTGCTACGAGCGGCTGCGGGCTTGGGCCATCTATAGACTTGGCCGTTTTTTAATCGGCCTGACAGGCTTTGCAACGCGCGATGAACTCTAAGCGATCACGCCCAAACTGCGCGCTCTGCGGCGCGCCTAAGCTATGTGCGCAGCATCAGGATCGCCTGCCAAGTAGGCGAGCTAGCGCGACAGAACCACCGCCCACCCATACCTAATGGCGCGCGCCGCCAGACCGCCCGTTGGATCCCGGGGAGCACGCCAATTCTCGTCGCCGTCGCTAATCTGCAAGCCAGAAGACACCCAGCCCATATAAAAAGGGCCTGATCACCCGCTTATGCGATCCTTAAGGCGCCTTGAGGGACCCGCGAATTTTTCGATAGCCAGCTCGGGTTTCTTCGCCAAGCAAGCGCACCGCAGCACCGATCTCACCTGCCGCTTCGCCGGCCGCCGCGCTCGTCACGCTGGCTTGGCGATGAAAATTGGCCCATTTCTTTTCGACTTCTGCCCATTCGTCACGAACTTCGGATTTAAATAGATGGAATTGCAAACGGAGCTCATCGCGGTCGCGGGTCAATGATTCGACGAGTTCATCGATATCCTGCTTAGACATTCTATTTTTCTCCCTTTATCCCAAAGTGCATCACTGTTCTGGTGGCACCCTAACCCGACGGTGATTAACCTTTATTGATCTACATTAAGCACCGGGCAACTAGCGGATCCTTGCCCATATTGCCCAAGGGAGATCCTGGGTGGTGGTAAAGATCAGGATCTTCTATGCGGTGACCGATTTTCCAAGCTTGGCGGCCCAGAAATTTTGGGAGGCGCCGCCGCGACCTAGGTTTGCAGGTGCAGGTCATGCGGATATATGCTGCAGGCTGCAGGACACGTTGGGCAGAGTACCTTGATAGAAGTCAGCAACAACGACATCGCCCAGCAGACTCATCCCTTGCAGTCCCAAGTGCTAGGACGCGATGCTGTTCCAGCGGCCACCGATCAACTCGGTGCACTGCTGGATGCCGCCGCCGATGCCATGATCCTGATTGACGCAAACGGCTTGATCACCCGCTTCAACCACATGGCGGAGTGTCTGTTTGGCTACGTGGCAACTGAAATCATTGGGCAGAATGTGAGCGTTCTGATGCCAACGGCCGTCGGCAAAGAACATAACCACTACCTTCAGCGCTACCACTCGACAGGCCATCCGAACATCATCGGTAAGGGCCGCGACGTCCTAGGGCAGCACCGGACTGGTCGGCAATTCCCAATTCATCTGTCGGTTGGCGAGTTCAAGTACGGCAACGAGCACGGGTTCGTCGGCATCCTGCGCGACGTCTCTGAACTTCATGCGCACGACGAGGCAATCCGGAGAAACCTTGGGGAACACTTCGCGTTGTTTGAGAACACGCCCACGGCTATTTTAATTACCGACGTCGAAGCGATGCGTCACACTGCTAATGGGTCTTTTGAAGCGCTCTTCGGCTTCACCAACGAGGAGCTCCACACGCTAGGCTTCCGCGAGATAATTAACCGAATCGTGTTCATCGAGGATTGCGCCGCCGCAGCGGTGTTGTTTGGTAAAACTCTTGAATTCGGCACAGGCGCAGATTGTATTATGCGTTTTCAAAAACGCGATGGCGGTATGTTTCGCGGCAGGCTATTTGTCGGCGCAACCCTCGACGACCACCAGAAAGTGCGACAGATCATCAGCAAAGTGGTGGACCTCAGCGCGTTAGACACTGCCGCACTCGAGATTGGGGAATTGCGGGCGCGCCTAGCCCATGTCAACCGGCTGGGCACCTTAGGTGAGATGGTCAGCGGCATTGCGCATGAGCTGAATCAACCATTGGCCGCAATCGCTAACTACGCCAACGCCACTAAGCGTCTACTACTGGCGGGTCTTGCTCAACCCGCTGAACTCGCTGGCATCATGCAGAAGATCAGCACG
>CAIPNE010000279.1 GCA_903866355.1 uncultured Gammaproteobacteria bacterium | reverse complement strand
GGTGGCCCAGTCCAGCACCAGCTCGATGCGCGCGCGCAGCCTCGACGCCGTCTCGGTGGTGGTGTGCCAGATCGGCTCGATCACCCCCAGCACCTGCGCCAGGCCAACCTCGTCCACCGGCATCTCGCCAATCAACGGGTAGGCGTGCTGGGCCAGCGTGTTGTCCCACTGCTGGGCGTGCTTGGGGCTCCAGGTCTTGCGGTGCGCGCTGATGTAGGCCTGCGCGCAATGCTCAAACGTCACCGCCGCTGCCACCGGCCGCAGCGCTTGGCGTTGGTGTGAACGCTGGGCCTGCGCCTGGGCGATCGGGTCCACCCCTTGGCGAACCTGCTCGCGCGCAAGCCGCGCCTTGTCGCGGGCCTTGTCAAGCGCCACCTCCGGGTACGGGCCCAGGCCCATGTCGCGCCGCGCAGCACCCACTACCAAGCGAAGCACCCAGCTGCGCGCCGGGCCCTTGACCTGCAACGCCAGCCCGGGCACCCCGCCCACAAAGTGCAGGCCGGGCTCGGTGAGCTTGCCCACCGCCGCGGCCTTGAGTTCTTGCGCTTGTCTTGGCATCCGCCGCTCCCATCAACCCACCCATCATAGCTGTAGGCGGGCCGAGCGGATTGCCAAGCGTCAGTCCGTTCACATCGCGCACGGGCGACGTTCAGTAAACGGACAAGAAGGTAAGAGGGCTAAAGCTTAAAGAGCCCTGGCGATACGCATGCCGGTGTTGATGTTGCGGCCGGCCGGCGCGACGAGGTCGCGGTAGGCCGAACGCAGATCCCCGGGGCCGTAGCCCCAGGCACCGCCGCGAAGCACCCGCCGCGCCTGATCGCCGCCGCTCAACCAAGCCGACCCGTCGCTGGGTGCGCCCTGGTAGTTCTCATGCCAAACATCCTGCACCCATTCCCAGGCGTTGCCATGCATGTCATGCAGACCGATGACGCTGGCTTTCTTCTGCCCGACCGGGGGGGTCATACCGGTCTTCTGGCTTAACCTGCGAGAGCACTCCTCCGCCTCGTACCAGCAGACATTCACGACTAGGGGATCAGCCATGACCAACCGGCCCGCTCCAGCACACGCATTTCACGCACCATCCGCCAGCCAACGGCCAGCGACTCATCAAGGGTGTCGGCGCTGACCTTGCCGATGTAGCAACGCCTAGTCTTACCACCAACCTTGAACCGTAGGTAACCCCACTGTTGGTACCCTCTGGGAAAGAGTTGGACAGACACCGATGCTGTCGCCACGACTCCGTCCAAGAGCTTCACTTTGCGCATCTGGACGCCACCAGCAGCACGATCCTGATCCTCACTCGCCTTACGAGTCACCGGCAGTTCCTCATTAACCGTCAAGGTCTTGACTGACACACGACCAACCCTCGGGAGGGACAACCTGCTGGGGCCGCATGGCTTTCCACGACAGCTTGATTGCTTCGGCTGGCAACGCGGCTTCGAACCGCCTCGCTTCCCGCTGCAAAATGATCGCACTCTTAGAACGCATCATGCTACGGTGCGGCGACTACGTACCAAAGGTCACCAGTGACGCAGTGACGATGTCACCGCAATCGACCTTGAGCGGCCGACAGAATGCGTTGCCGGCCATATGAACCTGTTCGAACTTGGCTGTTCGGCAAGTGAGTGCCAAAGACCTGGAGTAGGCCTCTCATGTGCGTGAGATCTTGAAACTGGGGTCGGTCTCGTTCGCCTCGACGATAGCGTTGTACTTATCCACCAAGGCTTCAAGAGTTACGCGCCGCTTGTCACCGCAGAAGCCACCCAACTCATGCAGGTTCGCTACGATGAACTGCTCTGCATCCAGCACATCAAGCTGATCCGCAATGCCGGCATGTGTAGCAAAGACGTCCGCTGCGGGCATCATGTCGTGCAACGTG
>CAIPNE010000278.1 GCA_903866355.1 uncultured Gammaproteobacteria bacterium | reverse complement strand
GGCGTCGGAGTCCTCAAAGCCGCCCCACTTGGCGGCGTAATACAACGGGGACTCTAGGAGGTTCGCGTTGCTGCCGGTTTTTACCGTGAAGGTGTAGGACTGAGCCCCGCGTTGGTCACCGGAGGCCGCCGTCTCAGAGAGTGCCCGGCAGTTCTTGCAACCCTTCACCCCGGAGGGATCGGTGGTGGTGCTGGCATAGTAGTTGGCACCTTGAATGCCCGAGTAGGCGTGGAAGCCATCTTGCGTGGTGCCGTTGGTCACAAAACCAAATAGCTGCCCAATGCCGGTGGATTGGGCAACCGCTTTGGTGGTGATGGTGAGCGTAGCCGGCGTTACGTTTTGATTAAGCAGGTACTCGATAGTGCCCCACATGTCTTGGTCAAAGTCCCCGCCCTGTTCAGAGTCTTCCCAGTTGACGTAGAACTTGGCATTAAAGAAACCGGTGTTAGTCGCCGCGGTGAGGTTGGTCGCGCTTACAACTTCTGTATGGGGGCGGACTACCTTGAAGTCCACCATGGTGCCGCCGCCATCGTCGGCTGGGGTGTTGCTTGATTCACTGGCGTTATTGCCACCCGCCCGCAGCCGGTAGGCGGGCAGAATCTTAACCAGACCGCCAGTGACGGGCACTTGGATGACGGGTATGCCGGTTTGCAATGACACGGCAAAAGTTTGAACTGTTTGTACCCCAGGAAGCGTAGAGGAGATGTCGTTGGTATGCGCCCAATGCGCTAGGCCTGCCATATGGTAGGAGCCGCGCAAGGTGGGGGCTTCAGGGCACAGACCTAAAGCGTCGCCGAGGCCGTTGGCCCCACTGAGGGGTTTGGCGGTACAAAATTCATCGTTAAGGTTGCCGTTGCGGCCAATGAAATAGCTGTTGCCTGTAATACCTTCACCGTCGCCCACCGTTTTCGTGAGTGCTGCAGCGGTGCTGCTGGTCAAGGGTGACGGGTTGGTCTGGTCTTCATCGTAAGAAGACACGCTGGCATTAAACACAATGGTGCTGAGGGATGCGCAGGCATTGGTGGTCGTGAGCGGTGCTGTCCAGTCGGTATCGCGCGCCAAATTAGCAATATAGGTGCTGTCGTCGGCGTTAAATGCGCTGGTGGCGGCACGCGTGGTTGAAGCAAAATAGCGAATGGCCTCGAGATAGATTTCCGACATCGGATTGCCCCAACTCGCGCATTTGCCTTCTCCCGGCCCGCCACCCTCGGTGCGAATGTCGGTCAGTTGAAAGTTGCAATTGTCACCGCCATCACCGGACAGATAGGTGCCGTTGGTGTACCCATAACCCCAAACGCGCACCGCGTTGAGTGTTTTAATGATGCCCGGCGTGCTGGCTGATAGGGTTTTGAAAGTCCCATCAGTGGTGTTGATCTCGTCGTTCAGCGTGGCAATGCGCTTGCGTAGGGTGCCGCCGGAGAGGTTTTTCTGATAGCTGCCAGTCAGCAGGCCAAACTGCATCAGCCCCGTAAGCCCGTAGGTTTGCAACAGGCCTTCGGGTTTGCGGTTCGCGCCATACTCTGCGCAGTTCTCTAGGTCGCGATTTTCGTCAAAGTAAGTTGCTGCGCAAACTTCTACGCGCACCACGTGGTCACGGCTGCCGCTCGGCGTTTTTAAGGCGGAGGCATCTGCAGGGTCGCCGGCACTGGCAAAAATGCCGGACTCACTCGACACATTGCTATTGCTACCGATGCCAAACTCGTCCTGCCAACTGCATTGGCGCCGCTCGTTAGCATTCCATAAAGAGAAATTACCCTTGGCCACCCGCATGAAGGGCAGCG
>CAIPNE010000277.1 GCA_903866355.1 uncultured Gammaproteobacteria bacterium | reverse complement strand
GCGGCCCAGCGCGCGCTCGACATCATGTGCGAACGGGTGGAGAACCGGGTGGCCTTCGGCAAAAAAATCTCCGAACACTCCAGCATCCGACAGGACATAGCCAAATCTCGCTGTGATGTTCAGCAAGCGCGTCTGTTAACGCTGTGGGCCGCCGACCGTCTGGATCGGGAGGGCAATAAATCTGCGCGAGATGCTATCGCGATGATTAAAGTCACGGTGCCGCTGATGTGCCAGACCGTTGCCGATCGCGCCATGCAGGCTCACGGTGGCATGGGCGTGTGCCAAGACACCCCGATTCCAGAAATATTTTCCTACGCGCGCGCCGTACGCTTGGCAGACGGCCCCGACGAAGTCCACCTGTCGCAACTGGGCAAGCTCACCATTCAGCAGACGCTCGCGGGTTAGCCCGCGGCGCGGCGCCGGGCGGCTCGCTAAAGCCACGAGTTGACCGGCCCACGCGCGCTATGATCAGCATTTTCAACGGCGCGAATGACGTGTGAATGAAGCGACGCCCCCTGCCGAAAGGCCTCACCCAGTGACGCCGTGCCGTAGTGCCGAAGTAGTGCCTGTGCTAGGGTACAAACGCTTTTAAATGGCCGCGGCGAGCGTGCTTGAGGCACCTCATTATTCAGTTCCCCAGAACTCATCACTGGTAGCGCCGTGCTAAAAAAACTCGCCTCGGTCTCCTCGCCACTCATCACACACACGGCCGTTACCTGCCCGTTTTGCGGACTGCTGTGTGACGACTTGGCGATTGCCGTCAGCGACACCCAACTCACCGTCACCCAGAACGGCTGCCCCAAAGCGAGCGCGGCCTTCAGGGCCGCTGACGTACCGGGGCCGCCATTGATCAACGGCCAGCCAGCCACGTTGAACGCGGCCTTGGACGCCGCCGCCCGCATCCTCAAACGTAGCCAGCAGCCTTTGTTTGCCGGTCTGGGGACCGATGTGGCCGGCATGCGCGCCCTACTCGCGCTGGCGGAACCTTGTCACGCCATCGTCGACCATCTCCACGGCGCGACAATGGCGCGTCAGGTGCGGGTCCTGCAAAGTCGCGGGCTCACCACCACCACGCTGGCCGAGGTGCGCAACCGAGCCGATTTAGTGGTCCTGTTGGGAGTCGATATCCAGGCGGATTTTCCCCGCTTTGCGGAAATCTGCCTCACGCCAGCCGAAAGTCTAGCGCCCGAAAGGCTGGCGACGCGGCGGGTCTTTCAAGTGGGACCCACGGCTAGCAAGCCCCCAAAAACCGGCGCGCGCATGGAACGCGTCACGTGTGCGGCCAGCGAACTGCGTGAGACGCTCAGCGCCTTGCGCGCCGAACTACGCGGACGCCCCCACCGGGCCGCAGGACGCATCCGCACCGGGGTGATCCTGCTCGCCCAGGCCATCCGCGCTGCGCACTACACCGTATTTGTCTGGGCACCGGGCGCGTTCGCGGCACTCGACGGCGATTTAATTATCGGCAGTGCTTGTGAGCTGATTGCGGAAATCAACCGAGACCGGCGGGCAGCTGGTTTGGCACTCGGCGGCAACGATGGGGGCCAAACCGCACTGGCCGTCTGCACCTGGATCACCGGCTATCCCTTGCAGGTGTCCTTCGTCGGCGCCACCCTCGACTTTGATCCGCTGCGCTATCAAACCACCCGTCTGCTCGCGGACGACGCGGTGGACGCCTTGTTATGGCTGAGTACTTTTAGCTCGCAGCCGGCACCCGCCACCCACGTGCCGCGGATCGTCATTGGCAACGCCGCCAGCACCTTGGTGGCGCCTAATTCGGTCTTTCTGCCGGCGGGCACACCGGGGCTCGATCACACAGGCCAGCTGGTGCGCACTGACGCAGTTGTCACCTTGCCGCTGCAGCGTCTGCGCGAGACGGGCACCTCGTCCGCCGCCACCCTCTTGCTCGAACTCGCCCGGAGAGCGCGATAAAACATGGCCGGCACGCTAATTGAGCTCCACGGTGGTCGCATCTACGACCCCACACACGGTGTTAACGGAGAAATTCGAACGCTGTACCTCAGTGCGGACGGTATCGTGCCGGCGCCGGTCGACGCCGACGCGATCGCCCCGTCCTACGATGTCAGCGGCTGTGTGGTCATGGCCGGCGGCATCGACATCCACACCCACATCGGCGGCGGCAAGGTGAATCTGGCGCGCATGCTGTTGCCCGAAGACCACGCGCACCATCCGGTAGCGCGCGGCGCGCACCCACGGATGGGCGGTGGTCACGCCGCACCCTCCGCGCTAACGGTTGGCTATCGCTATGCGGAAATGGGCTACACCGCCTGCTTTGAACCGGCGATGCTGCTGGCCAACGCGCGCCAGGCACATCTGGAACTCGGTGACACGCCCATCGTAGACAAGGGCGCTTATGTGCTGCTGGGCAACGATGACTTGTTTTTACGCCTGCTCGCCACCCAACAAGATCCCGCCGCTATCCGCGATTACCTCGCCTGGACACTGGACGCAGCCCAGGCCATGGCCATCAAAGTGGTTAACCCGGGCGGCATCAACGCGTTCAAATTTAATCAGCGCAAGCTCGACTTCGACGAAGAAAACACCGCCTATGGCCTGACCCCACGGCAAATTCTGCTGGCGCTCGCCCAAGGCATTCACACCCTGGGCCTGCCACATCCCTTGCACATCCATGGCAGCAATCTCGGGGTCGCGGGTAACGTGGAGACTACGCTGGCGACCATCGCCGCATTAGAGGGTCTGCCGGCCCATTTAACCCATATCCAATTTCACGCCTATGGCAACGAGGGCGACCGCAAGTTTTCCTCGGGCGCAGCGCGGCTAGCCGAGGTTATCAATCGCCAGCCCAATATCTCGATGGACATCGGGCAAGTCATGTTTGGCCAGACCGTTACCGAATCGGGCGACAGCATGCGGCAATATGCGGGCAGCGCTTTTGCCAGCCCCAAGAAAACCGTATTGATGGACATTGAATGCGACGCAGGCTGTGGCATCGTGCCGTTTCGCTATCGTGACACCAGTTTCGTTAACGCCCTGCAATGGGCCATCGGGCT
>CAIPNE010000276.1 GCA_903866355.1 uncultured Gammaproteobacteria bacterium | reverse complement strand
CGGGCGCTGCGTGGGCAAGCCGCGCAGCGGGCATTTGGCGGTTCATTGTCGACAACAAACCTTGACCTGCCGCCTTTTCCCCGTTAATTTCCGGACTCTTGCGGATACATTGTCGACAATAAACGTGTACAAGCCCGAAATTGATGAAGACAAAGCGTTGCGCACCTCGGCCGACAGGGTCTTCGAGGCGCTGCAAGATGCCATTGTCCGGGGCGACATCCCGCCCGGCTCTCGGGTAGGCGAGACCGAACTGGCCGAGCGCTTTGGGACCAGCCGCGGACCGTTGCGCGAGGCGTTACGGCGGCTGGAAGCGCGGCGTTTGGTTGAGCGAACACCCCATGTGGGCATCCGGATTGCCTCGCTGGGCCATGCCGCGCTGATGGAAATTTATTATGTGCGTGAGGCACTCGAGGGCATGGCCGCACGCTTGGCGGCCCTGCACATGACCAGTGAGGAGGTCGCCGGACTCAAAAGGCTGTTGGCCACCCACGAACAAGACGAGGCCCTCAAAGCCGACATGGCCTACTTCCAGCGCGAAGGCGATCTGGATTTCCACTATCGGGTTATCCAAGGCAGCCACAATACGGCGCTCACGCAGCTGCTCATCGGCGAGCTCTACCACCGTATTCGGATGTACCGCTACCAAATCAGCGCCTACCCCAAACGACCCCAAAAAGCGTTTGGCGAGCACCAGCGTATTGTTGAGGCCATCGAGGCTCGCGACGGCGACCTCGCCGAAATGCTCATGCGCCGCCACATTAGCTCGGCCCGTCAGACCATTGAAAAACAGCAACAAGGATAATTCATGACGAACAAACCCACGGCAGGCGGCCGTTTCCGTCTGGCGATACACGAAGAAAAGCCGCTGCAAATCATCGGTACCCTCAATGCCTATGCCGCCCTGATGGCTCAGCGTACCGGCTACCGGGCAATCTATTTGTCGGGGGCCGGCGTTGCCAATTATTCTTATGGCCTACCTGACCTTGGCATGACCTCGCTGGACGATGTGCTCACCGATGTGCGCCGGATCACCAGCCAAGTCGACACGCCGCTGCTGGTCGACATCGACACCGGTTGGGGCGGGGCATTTAATATTGCGCGCACGGTCAAGCAGATGATCGCCGCAGGGGCCGCAGCCGTGCACATGGAAGACCAAGTGGCGCAGAAACGCTGCGGTCACCGCCCCAATAAAGAGGTGGTATCGAAGGCAGAAATGGTCGACCGGATAAAAGCCGCCGTGGATGCCAAAACCGACCCCGATTTCGTGCTGATGGCGCGCACCGACGCGCTCCAAATCGAAGGCCTGCAGGGCGTGATCGACCGCGCCTGTGCCTTTGCCGAAGCCGGTGCCGACGCTATCTTTGCAGAAGCCATGACCGACCTCAGCATGTACAAAGAAATTTGCGATGCGGTACCCGTGCCGGTGTTGGCCAACCTCACCGAGTTCGGTAGCACGCCCTATTACGCGCTAGACGAACTGGGCGCGCAGGGTATCGCCATGGTGCTCTACCCGCTGTCGCCAGCCCGTGCCATGCAAAGAGCCGCCTTGAACGTGATGCAGGCCATCCGTAAAGAAGGCACGCAAAAAAGTGTGCTTGATCTCATGCAGCCGCGCAGCGAGCTGTATGACTACCTCGGCTACCATGCCTACGAAGATAAGCTCGACCAGCTGTTCCAGCAGGGCAAGTGACAGCGAAAGCCATCCCAGACCGATACCCATAGGAGACTGACCATGTCTGATACCCCCCAAGTTCTGCCGAAACCCAAGAAATCGGTGGCCCTGTCCGGCACCGTCGCCGGCAACACCGCCTTATGCACCGTCGGCCGCAGCGGCAATGATCTGCACTATCGCGGCTACGACATCCTCGACATCGCCAACACCTGCGAGTTCGAGGAAATTGCCCACCTGCTGGTCCACGGCAAGTTACCGAATGCCGCTGAACTCGCTGGCTATAAAACGAAATTGAAAGCCCTGCGTGGCCTGCCCGCCAACCTCAAAATCGCCTTAGAACAACTGCCGCCATCGGCCCACCCGATGGACGTCATGCGCACAGGCACCTCGGTGTTGGGTTGCCTGTCGCCCGAGAAAGATGATCACAATCATCCCGGTGCGCGCGACATTGCGGACAAACTCATGGCGTCCCTCGGCTCCATGCTGTTGTACTGGTATCACTACAGTTACAACGGTAAACGCATTGAAGTAGAAACCGACGACGACTCCATCGGCGGGCACTTTTTGCACCTGCTACACGGCGTAAAGCCGCGTGAGAGCTGGGTCCGTGCGATGCACACCTCGTTAATTCTCTACGCCGAGCACGAGTTCAACGCCTCTACTTTTGCCTCGCGGGTAGTCGCCGGTACCGGCTCGGATATGTATTCCGCACTCTGCGGCGGCATCGGTGCGCTGCGCGGCCCGAAGCATGGCGGGGCCAACGAAGTGGCCTTCGAAATCCAGAAACGCTACGACGATCCGGACCAAGCCGAGGCCGACATCCGTCAGCGTGTGGAGCGTAAAGAGGTGGTCATTGGTTTTGGTCATCCGGTGTACACCGTGGGCGACCCGCGTAACCAGGTGATTAAGGACGTCGCTAAAGCGCTGTCTGTCGAAGAGCAGAACCTGAAGATGTACGACATTGCCGAGCGTCTGGAAACGGTGATGTGGGAAATCAAAAAGATGTTCCCGAACCTCGATTGGTTTAGCGCCGTGAGCTACCACATGATGGGTGTACCCACAGCGATGTTTACACCGCTATTCGTGATGGCCCGCACGGCGGGTTGGTCTGCCCATG
>CAIPNE010000275.1 GCA_903866355.1 uncultured Gammaproteobacteria bacterium | reverse complement strand
GGCCGATGGTATGGACAACTTAGCGCCGCAGGCCTCCTCGAGGAGGTGCCGGCAGCGGTGCAACGGCATCTGTGGTCCGACCAATTGGTGGCCGCAAACCATGTGCGCGCCGCCCGCTGGGAGCTCAACCGGCTGGCCCACGTGGGTGCCACGACGGGCGTCAGCTGGACCTTGCTCAAAGGTGCTGCGTACATCGCCGCCGAGCTGCCGCCCGGTGACCATCGCCTGTTGTCGGATGTTGACATTCTGGTGCCCGAGGCGTCACTCGATGTCGTAGAAGCCTTGCTGCTGGACTGCGACTGGCGCAGCCCGCCCCACGATGAGTATGACGACCACTACTACCGTGCGTGGATGCACGAACTGCCCCCTCTGCAGCACCGATTACGCGGCACGGTACTCGACGTCCACCACAATATTTTGCCGCGCACTAGCCCGCGTTGCCCGGACGCCGCCGAGCTAATCGCGCGCCGCGTGCCGTTGCCGGACGGCCTATTTATGCTGGCCCCAGCCGATGCGGTATTGCACAGTGTGCTGCACGGCTTTTGGGGGGGCGAACTGACCAATTGTCTGCGCGACGTGTTAGACGTACACGAGCTGGTGCAGGCATTTGGCCAGCGTTTAGGCGAGAGCTTTTGGCTTGATCTGCAAACCCGGGCGCAGGCGTTGCAAGCCGTGCGCCCGCTGCTATTGGCGTTGCACCAAGCCGAACAAAATTTTGGCACGCTGCTGCCACCAGATTTTTTACGCACGCTCAAGCAATGCGACCGACTGTGGATACCACGGGCGCTAACCAATGCGCTTATCGGTGAGGTTTTTTTGCCCACCTTGCCGCCCAATCGGCGCGAGAAGCTCGCCTTAAAAGCGCTGTTGCTACGCTCACACCTGCTTAAAATGCCCTTGCGTCTGCTGCTGCCCCATTTGAATTACAAGCTGGGGCAACGCTTAGCGGCGCGGGCGAAAACCCGGCGTAAAGCGGCCCAGAAGGCGCAGGAAAAGAAGGCCCGCTAGCCCGGATCGGTGGGCACAGAGTGCAGCAAATCGCGCTGAATAATCTGCAGTAACTCGAGCAGTTGCGGGGATAAATGGCCTTCGAAGCTGTCGCCTTCCAGACAATAAGGCACGCGCAAACCGTGATGATCCACCGCCTCGCCAATTTTGTTGAACACGATGCCATAGGCACGCAGGCGACGCGCGAGCTTGGGTTCCATGAGGGCGAATACGCGCTCTAAGCCCCGCAGCGTGCCCATCACGGCGGCCCCAAGGTAGAGCCCAACCGCGATGTGCGGGAAGCCTCGCCGTTCGGGTCGTGCGGGGTTGGTGTCTTCTTCCACATCGGTGACCGCAGCGTTGCGTTCGCCGGTGCGCCGCCGAAAGTCGCTGATCACGGCAACCCGGGAAATTTCGCCGGCTACCTCACGCCAATTGGCGGTGTAACTAGCAGCGAGTTCGTCCGCAGAAACTTGCGCCGCCACTTCAAACGGGAAGGGTGTCGCCGAGACGTCAGGATCCACCATGACCAAACGCACACAGCCGATATAGCGTTGAGTCGCGCGATGCCGCAACAGACAAAAGGCAGAACGCGGGTCATTGATATCGGTTTCTTCACCATTTGGAAATTGCGTTTGCTGCTCCCAGCCTAGCTCCTGCGCGTAAACCTGATAACGCAAACGAAATACCTCGCTGCGTAAGGCCGGGGTATTGGCCGCCACTATCTCGAAATAGCGTTGGAAGTCGCCGGCGAGTTCATCCATCACAAATTGCTTCCTGATCTTGGCAAATGACGGTGTTGCTCCGCCCTACTTGCCTGTTATGG
>CAIPNE010000274.1 GCA_903866355.1 uncultured Gammaproteobacteria bacterium | reverse complement strand
GCACTCGTTTCGAGGTCGAAAACGCGGTCTGATCACGCGAGCAGCGTGCTCTTTTTCCCGCGACGATCGAGGTTGCTAGCGCCGCCATTGCCGTTGAGATTGAGCAACACGTGCCGGAAGCCACGCGCTGGTTCAGCAACTGCAAATCAAGGCCATGCCCATTGTGCACAGGTGTCAGGTGTTGCGCGTCAGTCGACCTGTTTATTCCGGCGCTTGGCAGCGTCAGGAACAGGTGCCGATCAGGGGCGGGTCGCCGAGGCACCTACCTGCGCAGGCGTACCTGCTGGCGGTGCTGGTTGCCATTGCGCAACGTTAGCCGGCGCCGGGACTCGGCGTCTATTCTGATCGTGGTGCCAGTCCGAAAACACAGACTCCCCAGCGATAATCAATCGCAAAAACTTGATTTCAATCAATATTTTCAAAGGTCACTAGTGGGATCTTGCGGCCGATGGCACGAGTCTGGCGGCGTGCTGATGCCGCAGCGACGACTCGGGACATGACTGACTCCTTCGTGAAAAACGTGATGACCACACTTCTGAAAGGAAACCGAAAATGAAAAATGCACTGAGCTCGACTATCCGCAGCGCGATGGGAACGTCAATCTTGCTGTTTTGCTTTTCGGCCAGCCCCGTGTTTGCAGAGAGCCCCGGCGTTGCTGGCGTGGTGGGAAGTAAAATCGCAGATTTTTCCTTCAAGGTGAGTTCCGTTACTTATCTCGACGATAGAAATGTTTTGAATATGCAGAGCACCGCTGACGTAGGACGTTTTGGAACCGTCGGCGTCACCGCCACTTTTATGAAGCCAATTGACGCGCAGGGCACCACGGGCCAGTACATGGCAAATGCCACAGCGTTTCGTCCCGATGGCGTGCTGATGAACGCTAAAATTCAAGGTGCTTGGAAGGCGCTCGGCAAACACCGTTGGCAAGTGAAGACCATCGGGGTTAATACCGAAGGCAAGAGCACCTTCTCGGTAGGCGTAGTCGAGCTGGCGACGATGTCGTTCAACGGTAGCGTTTATAACTTGGATTAGGCTCGCTAGGGATGTCGCATAGTCGGGTTGGCGCCTCGCATCATCCCGACTATCTTCACAATGCAGGCAAGCAGCGGCCTGCTCATCGCTCAATAGCGAGGCTTGGTGTTCGCCACGCACAGTCATTGAGTCCGTCATCCATCCGCGTCAGATCCAAAAGCCGACGGTGTCTAGGATCTTGTGTAAACGCCCTGTCGGTTAAGCCGGCTGCAGTCGACTTTCGAACTGGATAGCGAAGCGCTGCCGTGCCCAATTCATCTGTTCGGTGGCGGCGTTGTCCGACATCGCCGTTACGGTACGGGAATTTGCCAGCACACGGATAGCCGGTACAGACTGGCAACTCATTCCAGTTGCCGCGGGTGCTTCATGAACGAAAGCCTGACCCAGTTTTTGGATGATCTGCCGGCTGCGCGCCCGGCGATCGACTACGGCACGGTGCGGTTGACCACGGGCGATTTAGCCATTGCCAGTCGCCGCTTGGCGGCCGGTCTGCGTGCGATCGGTGTGGGCCCCGGCGACCGAGTGGCGCTGTGGCTGCCCAATATTCCTGCGTGGTTGACCCTATTTTTTGCCTGCGCGCGTCTCGGGGCGATTGCGGTGTCGCTCAATACGCGATTCCGCGCGCACGAAGTGCAGGACATTCTTAGCCGCAGTGGTTGCAAGCTGCTGGTGTTGTGGCCGGGTTTCAAGGCGATCGATTTTCGCGGCATTCTGGAAGCCGTAGAGCCAGCGGCACTGAGCGCGCTAACCGAGGTCGTGACCTACGTAGAGGAAGGTGATGAGGCGTTTCATTTTGGTGGCCGGCGGATCACGCCGTGGGCCACTTTGGCGGGAGCACCGGAAGACACCACCGTTGCGGCAGGGGCACAGGCGCGCTGCATCCTCTTTACCACCTCGGGTACCAC
Source organism: uncultured Gammaproteobacteria bacterium (assembly GCA_903866355.1). Classification (GTDB taxonomy): domain Bacteria; phylum Pseudomonadota; class Gammaproteobacteria. The sequence goes on along the minus strand of CAIPNE010000274.1, from coordinate 4,384 downwards.
CAAGGCGCCCAAATTTGTGTGTCATGCGCAGGGGGGCATTGTGCAGCACGCGCGGGATGTGGTCAGCGCTTTCGGTTTGGACCAGCCCGACAGCCGGGTGCTCCAGGCCCTGCCGTTGTGCGGGGTTTTTGGGTTCACCCAGGCGCTCGCCGCGCTCGCCGCAGGCGCGCCGATGCGCATGCTGCCGCTTTTCGATGCCGCACCGGCGGCCGAATTTTTACGCACCGACGCCATCACTCACGCCAACGGTGGCGACGACATGCTCGAGCGCCTGCTCGCTGCGCGACCCGAATCCCAGCCTTTTCCGCAGCTACGCTTTTTTGGCTACGCGAAATTCAACCCCGCACTGGACGACATCGTCACGCAAGCCGCCGCGCGCGGTGTGCTGGCCTGTGGGCTTTATGGCATGAGCGAATGCCTCGCGTTCTACGCGCTGCAACCCCACCACTTACCCGCCGCGGAACGCGCAAAAGGCGGTGGCGTACTCAGTTCTCCGCAAGCAGCGGTACGCGTGCGTGACCCAGACACCGGTGAGGTGCTAGCACCCGGTGAATCAGGCGAAATAGAACTCCGTGGCCCCAGTGTGATGGGCGAGTACTACAACGACCCGCAGGCGACGCAACTAGCCTTCACCGAGGATGGCTGGTTTCGTACCGGCGATTTAGGTTATCTCGAAGCCGATGGGCGTTTTTGTTATGTCACGCGCATGGGTGACGTGCTGCGGCTGGGTGGTTTTTTGACCAGTCCGCAGGAAATAGAGGCCGTGCTAGAAAGCCATCCGTCAGTGCTTGGGGCGCAAGTGGTGGGCATTACCCTCGGGCGCGAACCGGTGGCCATCGGTTTTGTAACGCTCGCCGGGCCGCCAGTGGCTGAAACCGCGTTGCGCGAGTGGTGCCGTACGCAGCTGGCGGGCTACAAGCTACCGCGACGAATTTTTACGCTGGCGGCGTTCCCCACCACGGCGAGCGCCAACGGGACAAAAATCCAGCGGGCCAAACTACGGGAAATGGCGATGACGCTCACGGTGTGATCCGAGCCTTGCCAGCGCACCGGTGCAGCGCAGATTATGCAAGCGACTAATCGTGAACCAACCAATAACACTCTGGGGAGAAAAACATGCGTCGAGATATTGAATTCAACGCCGATGGCGTCACTTTACGCGGCTGGTTTTACAAGCCCAAAAAAGGCAAAGGCCCGTTCCCCTGTGTGGTAATGGCCCATGGTTTCTCGGGCACCAAAGAAATGTCCCTGGATAAGTTCGCCGAAGCCTTTGCGGCCGGCGGTCTGGCCGTTTTGGTGTATGACAATCGCTGCCTTGGGGCTTCGGACGGCGAACCACGCTCAGAAATCGATCCCACCTGGCAGCGCCGCGATTACCGCTCCGCAATTACTTTTGCGCAGGGTCAAAAAGAAGTGGATCCGGAACGCATCGGCGTGTGGGGCACTAGCTACACCGGTGGCACCGTGTGCGCGGTGGCCGCGATCGACCGACGGGTGAAATGCGTGGTCAGCCAAGTGCCGTTCATGCGCGGGCACCACAATTTGCAGCAGTTCCTGCCCATCGGTGCGGTGGAAGGATTCCGCAAAATGCTGGACGAAGACCGCGTGCGGCGCGTGCGTGGCGAGCCTTCGGCTTACCTGAAAATGTGCTCACTCGATCCCAACGAACCGCATGTTTTCCCCGGCACCGCAACCTATAACTTTATCCATCATTACGTGGACAAAGACCCCAAGTGCACGTGGGAAAATCGCGTCACGCTGCGCTCCATCGAATACATGGGCGAGTACGACGTGATGGGCTACATGGAATACATCAGCCCTACGCCGTTGCTGATGATCGTGGCAGCGGTGGATACCACCACCCCCACCGACATTGCGCTCTCGTGCTACGCGCGGGTGCAAGGCCCCAAAGCCCTGCATGTCATTCAGTCTGATCACTACGCGGCGTACATCGAGAAATTTGACGAAACGAGCGCTGCGGCGCGCGACTGGTTCGTCAAGCACCTCTGCCGTTAGGCCCGTGCCGGGGCGGGTGAACGCCCCGCGATTGGGCGCCTCTGCTGAGGCGCGCGGTTGAAGTTCCCCACGCACCCAAGAACCATTCTGGGTGCGTGGGGGGCGGCTAGCCACCCCGAGTGCTGGGGGTTAATCCAGCAGTGTGCGGGCTTGTGCGCGCAGTTCCACTTTGCGAATTTTCCCTGAGGACGTCATGGGATAGCTGTCGGTAAACACGATATGCCGAGGAATTTTGTAGCTGGCGACCTTGCCTTTCATGCGAGCCATGAGTTCTTCGGCGCTCACTTGCTGTCCGGCTTTCAGAATGACAAAGGCGACGGGCACCTCGGCCAGTCGGGGATCGGGATAGGCCACCACGGCCGCATCCATGATTTCAGGCATTTTGCGTAGATAGGCTTCCACTTCTGCCGGTGAGACATTCTCCCCACCGACTTTCAGCATGTCTTTGTAACGGCCCAAAAACACCAGATGACCATCGCTGCGCACGCGCGCCATATCCCCGGTATGGAGCCAGCCTTGCGCGTCCAGTGCCTCGAGGGTCGCCTCGGGTTTCTCCCAATAACCCCGCATCACCGCATACCCACGCACCCACAACTCGCCCGCTTCGTCGACCGGTTGCTCGTGTCCGGTGTCGACATTGACCACCCGAAATTCGTAGTCGTTCATCGGATAGCCCGACGCCTGCACACGTTGCTCGCGGGTATGCAGGGGATTGTTGACCGACACATAAGCCCAGGATTCGCTCATGCCAAAGCCGGAAATGGTGGGGCAGAAAACATCCTGCACGCGCTCGGCGATGGGAATGGTGCTCTCCACACCCGAGGGCAACGTGCCGATCCGCACGTTGAGCGTGCGTGCTTGGCGCGCTTGGGCGGTGAGCAGATCCAGCCAGTGCGCCTCGAAGCCGTGCAGCACCGTGGCGTTTTCTTGTGCGGCCAAATCGAGTGCTCGCTCCGCGTCGAAGGCGTCCATCATGACGTGCCGCGAGCCGCACAAGACGCTCATCATGACGATTTCGCTGAACGCATAAATGTGGAAAAGCGGGAGGTAATTCATGTGCACGTCGAACTGCGTATAGCCCATGATTTGGCTGCGTTCGTGGGTATTACGGATGGGGCGATGGCTGTGCATCACGCCTTTCGGATGCCCCGTTGTGCCAGAGGTGTAGGCGAGCATCATGAGACCGTCGGGATCGACCGCCGCTGCGCGCGCGCTAAGTGTCGCGTCGCTCACGCCCTCGCCGAGGGCGAGCAGTGCTGCCCAACTGGTGGCATGCGGCAGGCTTACCTCGCCTAAAATCACGATGCGCTCGAGGTCTGGGTAATTTTCGATGACGAGGCGGGTGGGCGTTTGAGTGATGTTAGGCATCGCTTCCATCAGCATGCTTTGATAGTCCACCGGGCCCGAGCGGTCTAGGCTGATGAGCGTACGACTGCGCGACTGGGTGAGGGTATAAGCCACATCGTCGGTGCGGTAGCGGGTATTGAGTGGCACGATGCAGGCGCCCACTTTGGCAATCCCAAACATGATGAATAGCCATTCTGGGCGATTGGTCATCCAGACCGCCACGTGCTCGCCGGGCTGCACGCCCAGTGCGATCAGGCCTTTGGCGAGGCGATTGGTTTCCGCGTGGAATGCGGCGTAAGTCCAGCGTTGGCCATTGAAGGAAAACGCCTCGCGTTCGCCCCAGCGCTGCGCCGCTTCGTCCAAAATGCCGCCCAATGTGCGTTTGCGATACCAGTCCATGCGTACTCCCTTATTTTTTGTGGCGACCCGCGGAGCGGGCCAGCTGATGGTTTTTTTTTGTGCTATCCCAAGCCCGCGACTAGCGACGTGTGGGTTCGCGCATGGTCACCAATTCCTCCGCCGAAGACGGATGAATACCGATGGTCGTATCAAATATCTCCTTGGTGGCACCCGCGCGCATTGCCACTGCAAAGCCTTGGGTAATCTCACCGGCATCCTCGCCGCACAGGTGCAGCCCCACGACGCGCCGGGTCTGGGTTGCCACGATAAGTTTCATGAAGGCCTTTTCCTTGACCGGAGAAATGGTGAAACGCAGCGGTGTGAAGGTTGAGGTATAGACCTCAATTTCTCCAAAATGGCGCCGCGCATCGGCTTCGCTGTAGCCCACCGTGCCCACCGGAGGCTGGCTGAAAATCGCGGTGGGGATGTACTCGTAGTCCACTGTTTGGTCGCGCCCGTCGAACAAACGACGCACCAACGCCATGCCTTCGGCGAGCGCGACAGGCGTGAGGTTAATGCGATTGGTGACATCCCCCAGCGCGTAAACGGATGGCACATTGGTACGGTAGTGGGGGTCGACGCGAATCGCGCCGGCGGCATCCAATTCAACACCACATTTTTC
>CAIPNE010000273.1 GCA_903866355.1 uncultured Gammaproteobacteria bacterium | reverse complement strand
TCGATTCTACAAGACAGATTATGGTCACCGTCGACTAGGCGTATGCCCTTCACTCGCATGCCCACTTTCAGTATCGCCGCCGCGCCTTTGACTTTCAGGTCTTTAATCATGGTCACGGTGTCACCATCGGCGAGCGGCGTGCCGTGGGCGTCGCGTACCACCAAAGTCGCGCTTTGCGCCGCATCGTCTACCGCCGCCGTCCACTCATGCGCGCACTCTGGGCACACGTATTGTTGGGCATCGGTATAGGTATAAAGGCCAGCGCAAAGGGGACAGGGTGGCAGTGTGGTCATGGGTTTTCCTTGTTGTGATGGCGACCAAAGCCCGTCTAGCGGGGCGGCCGCCCGGTAATGCCTGAGCGTCTTGGACGCCTCCCCGCAGCCTACACCGCACGGTCGACGGACGGGCGATTACCACGCCCTTAATCTAGCGACTCCAAGACCTCTAACAGCTCGTCCCCATAAGCGTCGAGCTTTTTGACCCCCACGCCGGTAATGGCACCCAGCGCATCCCGGGTAGTGGGCGCGGCACGCGCCATTTCGACCAACGTGGCATCGTGAAACACCACATAAGCGGGCACATTGCGCCCTCGGGCGGTGGTGGCGCGCCACTCTTTGAGTGCCGCCAGACGCGCGTTGGTTGCACGGTCGAAGGCTTTATCTGGGTTGGCGGGGCTTTTAGCTTTGGACTTGTTAGCCCCTCCCCGTCCCTTGGTTTCCTCGGCAACGCGCAAACGCACCGGGACTTCGCCACGCAATACCTCGCGCGCGCTTTCCGCCAAACCCAAGGTATTGAATTCCCCCTCGGCTCGGATGTGCCCCAGCGCCACCAACTGCCGTAGCACGAGCCGCCACTGCGCCTCACTAACGTCCGCTCCCACGCTAAAAGTGGAGAGTTGCTGGTGACCGTATTGGGTGACTTTGTCGGTCACTTTGCCGCGCAAGACGTCGATCAAATGTCCTGCGCCAAAACGCTGCCCGCGCTGCTGGTGAAAACGATAAATGCCCGACAGCGCTTGGCGCGCGGCTTGGGTGGCGTCCCAAGTCGCCGGCGGCACCAGGCAGTTATCGCAGTTGCCACAGGCCGTGCTGTCTTCCCCAAAATAATCCAACAGGCGCATTCGCCGGCAAGCGTGGGCTTCGGCCAGCGCCAAGAGCGCGGCGAGCTTTGTGCGCTGGAGACGCTTGAAGTCTTCGGCGGCCTCGCTCTCGTCGATCATGCGCCGCTGATTAACCACATCGGCGAGGCCATAACTCATCCAAGCGTCTGCCGGCGCACCATCGCGCCCTGCGCGACCCGTTTCCTGATAGTAACTTTCGATATTGCGCGGCAGGTCCAGGTGCGCGACGAAGCGGACGTCCGGTTTATCGATGCCCATCCCAAAAGCAATGGTTGCGACCATCACGATGCCCTCCTCCCGCAGGAAGCGATCTTGGTGCCGCCGCCGCACGCCAGCCTCTAGCCCCGCGTGATAGGGCAGCGCGGTGAGGCCTTCTTCTTCTAGCCACACGGCCGTTTCTTCAACCTTGCGCCGGCTCTGGCAGTACACGATGCCGGCTTCGCCCGGATGCTC
>CAIPNE010000272.1 GCA_903866355.1 uncultured Gammaproteobacteria bacterium | reverse complement strand
GACTGGACGCGCGCCAGTCGCCCGTTTGGCGAGAACTGCGGCTTTGTGCTGGGCGAGTCGGCGCAGTACTTCGTCTTGTGCGACGACACCCTCGCCCTGGAACTGGGGGCCGACATCTACGCCGCCGTGCCGGATGTTTTCGTCAACGCCGATGGCTTTAAGAAATCCATTTCCTCACCCGGCCCAGGCAACTACATCACCCTGTCGAAAGCCGTCGCGGCCATGCGCAGCCTGCTGGGTGACGACGCCGTTCGCACCCGCAGTTTCATTCAGGCGCATGGTTCTAGCACGCCGCAAAATCGCGTCACCGAATCAAAAATATTCGACACCGTGGCCGCCGCGTTCGGCATCAGTGATTGGCCGGTGACGGCGATCAAAGCCTACGTCGGTCATTCGTTGGCGCCGGCCAGCGCCGACCAACTCATCAACACCCTTGGGGTATTCCAGCACGGCATCCTGCCCGGCATTAAAACCACGCCCGCCGTGGCGGCCGATGTGCATCGCGAGCATTTGAACTTTGTGCTGCAAGATTTAGACGTCAGCGCGCGCGCGGATATCGCTTTCCTTAACTCCAAAGGCTTTGGCGGCAATAACGCCACCGGTGCCATTGTCTCGCCCACGGTAGCGCTGCGGATGCTGGAACAACGCCACGGCACTGGCCAGATGCGCGATTACCGTCGCCGCCTTGAACACACCCGCGCCGCCGCTGCGGCCTATGATGACGCCTGCTGTCGCGGGCCGATGCAACCCATCTACCGCTTTGCGGAGAATCCTAGCGCCGACAACGACATCACGATCGACGCCCACAGTCTGCGTTTGCCGGGCATCGTCAACGCGGTGGATTTGGACCTGCCCAATCGCTACCCGGACATGACGCCGTCATGAACGCCCCGCCGCGCGCGCGCGGAGACGCCAACCATTGCTTTGTCTGCGGCCCGGAAAATCCGCAGGGCCTGCAAATTGTGTTTGGCTTTGATGAGGCAATCTGCCGGGGCCGTTTCACACCCGGGCCGCACCATGTGGGTTTCGACCAAGTCACCCACGGCGGCATTGTGTTCAGCGCGCTCGACGACGTCATGGCCAACTGGCTGTTCTTGCAGGGCGCACGCGGCTTCACAGCCAAATGCGAAATCCGCTATCGCCAGCCGCTGCCGGTCGGCACGAGTATCGATCTGGAAGCCACCTTAAAGCAGCGCAAAGGCCGCTTGTACGTGCTCGAAGCCACCGCCAAACGCACCCACGACGGCGCGCTGGTAGCCAGTGCACTAGCCAGTTTCATGATCGACGACTTCGGCGCACTGGCGCAGGAATAGCCCCCCGTGACCGCCCCGGCAAACCAACACTGCAGCCGCTGCGGCGAGCCGTTTCAGTGCGGGGCACGCTTGGACGCCTGCTGGTGCCAGCACCTGCCCCCACTCCCAACCGCTGCCGTGAACGCGGCGGTGGACTGTTTCTGCCCACGCTGCCTCGCCGAACTCATCGCCCTCACCGCGCCGCCGCCACGCAATGTGGTTTGAACGGCGCAAAGTTATCCGCTTTCATCACTGCGATCCGGCCGCGATTATTTTTTATCCGCAGTACTTCGTGCTGTTTCACGAACTCATGGAAGAATGGTTCACGGAAGGTCTCCAAACCGACTACGGCGAGTATGTGCGCAACGCCCGACTTGGCGTGCCGGCCGTCACAGCGGCGTGTGAATTTTTTG
>CAIPNE010000271.1 GCA_903866355.1 uncultured Gammaproteobacteria bacterium | reverse complement strand
GCACATCTTTGCCGAGGTCTACGCCTTGTTCCTTTTTGAACTCGGCAATGATGAAGTCGATGATGCGCTGGTCGAAGTCTTCGCCACCCAAAAAGGTGTCGCCGTTGGTGGAGAGCACTTCAAACTGTTTCTCGCCATCGACATCGGCAATTTCGATGATGGACACGTCGAACGTGCCGCCACCCAGGTCATACACCGCAATCTTGCGGTCGCCTTTTTCGTTCTTGTCCAAGCCGAATGCCAATGCCGCAGCGGTAGGCTCATTGATGATGCGCTTGACATCCAGACCGGCGATACGCCCGGCGTCTTTGGTCGCCTGACGCTGCGCGTCGTTGAAGTAGGCCGGTACGGTGATCACCGCGTCGGTGACTTCTTCGCCCAGGTAGTCCTCGGCGGTCTTCTTCATTTTGCGCAAGATGTCGGCGCTGACCTGCTGCGGTGCCATGCGGTTGCCGCGCACCTCCACCCAGGCATCGCCGTTATCGGCAGCGGCGATTTTGTAGGGCATCAGGTCGATGTCTTTTTGCACTTCTTTTTCCGAGAACTTGCGCCCGATCAGGCGCTTGACTGCGTACAGCGTGTTCTTGGGGTTGGTCACCGACTGGCGCTTGGCGGACGCGCCGACCAAGACTTCGCCATCTTCCTGGTACGCGATGATGGACGGCGTGGTACGCGCGCCTTCGGCGTTTTCAATGACCTTGGCCACATTGCCTTCCATGATGGCCACGCAGCTGTTGGTGGTACCCAGGTCAATGCCAATGATTCTTCCCATGTTGAGACTCCTGCTGATAAATGAAATCGGTTTGTGTTCCGTGTCGGCGGCAGATGCCGCTGACTGATGAACCGCAATTGGGGATGCCGGTTGGCAAATTCAAGAGGCGGCGCGTACGTTGTGCGGGGGATTCCCCCCTTTTATTTGGGTGCAGCCACCATCACCAAGGCTGGGCGCAGCACCCGATCCGAGATCAAATAGCCTTTTTGCAGCACCGAGACCACGGCATTGGCTTCGTGCTCGGAGGGCACCACGCTGATGGCCTGGTGCTGGTGCGGGTCGAACTTCGCGCCGGGCGCCGGATCGATGGCGATGACCTTGTTGCGCTCCAGCGCGCTGGTGAGCTGGCGCAGCGTGGCCTGCGCGCCCTCGCGGATTTGATCAACCGTGCCGTCTTTGATCGCCAGCCCGGCTTCCAGGCTGTCCGCCACCGGCAGCAGGCTCTCGGCAAAACTCTCGACCGCGAACTTGCGGGCTTTGCTCACTTCCTCTTCGGCCCGGCGTCGACCGTTCTCCAGATCGGCCTTGGCGCGCAGGAACTGGTCGGCTAAATCGGCGTTTTTAGCCTGCAAAACCGCCAGCTCTGCCTGGGCTTGGGCCAAGGGGTCTTCCCAAAACTCGGGTTCTGCGCCTTCGGCGTGGGGGTCCTGGGGCGGCGTAGGTTGGGGCGTATCACTCAGAGTTGGGTCCGGTACAGATGGAAATCAGAGATCGAGATGGAGACGCTTATCCGGGTTTTCAAGTCCGCAGCAGCAAAAATGCTGCAAAAGCGGTAGCGGGCGGGGCCGCTCAGCGCACGCCCAGCAGTTCGACGTCAAATTTCAGGGTCGCGTTGGGCGGAATCACGCCGCCTGCGCCGCGTGCGCCG
>CAIPNE010000270.1 GCA_903866355.1 uncultured Gammaproteobacteria bacterium | reverse complement strand
TCGCCAACCGCGGTGAGGTGGCGGTACGAATCGCGCGCGCCGCTGCGATGCTGGGGATCCGCTCGGTCGCTGCATTTTCCCGCGATGACTCAGATTCGTTGCACCGCCGTCGAGCCGACGAAGCGGTTGCGCTGGAGGGCATCGGGCCGGCCGCGTATCTGGACATCGAGGCTATCGTCGCAGCGGCGAAAAGTTCCGGCTGTGATGCGATCCACCCCGGCTACGGATTTCTGAGCGAGAACGCGGCGTTTGCGCGGCGCTGTGCCGGCGCTGGCCTGGCGTTCATTGGCCCGCGCCCAGAAGTTCTCGACCTTTTTGGCGACAAGGGCGCTGCACGGCGCCTGGCTGCTGAACTCGGCGTCCCGCTTTGCCGCGGCACGACGCAGGCTGTGACACTGGAAGAGGCGAGCGATTTCCTAGGCTCTTTGGGCAAGAGCGGCAAGATGATGATCAAGGCCATCCACGGTGGGGGTGGGCGTGGCATGAGGATGGTGGAATCCGCGCAAGAGCTTGCGCAGGCTTATGCCGCTGCGCGATCTGAAGCCAAGGCGGCTTTCGATCACGATGACGTTTACGTAGAAGAGCTGATTTCGCCTGCCCGCCATGTGGAAGTGCAAGTTGTTGGGGATTGGCAGGGCGGCATCACGCACTTGTATGAACGCGAGTGCAGCCTGCAACGGAGGCACCAAAAACTTGTCGAATTTGCGCCATCTCCAACCTTGTCTCAGTCCGTGCGTGACGGTTTGACCAAGGCCGCCGTGGCGCTTGCGCAGGCCTCGCAGGTTCACACCCTTTGCACTTTCGAATTTCTTGTCACGGCATCCGGAAACTTCTACTTCATGGAGGCCAACCCGCGGCTTCAGGTTGAGCACACCGTGACCGAGGAGGTGTTGGGTATCGATCTGGTCGTGACGCAATTTCGACTGGCGGCTGGTGCCTCGCTCAAGAGTCTTCGACTCTGTCAGGCAGACGTGGAGCGTCCGCGTGGCATGGCAGTTCAGCTTCGCATCAACATGGAGAAGATCGACGAACTGGGCCGAGCTATACCGTGCTGTGGGACCTTGCGTGTATTCGACCCACCTGGAGGCGCTGGCATCCGCCTTGATACCTTCGCCCGCGCCGGCTATACGGCGCCGGCTACTTTTGATTCGCTGCTTGCCAAACTCATTGTGCACACCGTGTCTGGTGGTTTTGAGGATTTGTTGGCCACGGCGTATCACGCCTTGTGTGAGTTCCGCGTTGAGGGTGTAGCGACCAACATCGGATTCCTGCAGAACCTGTTGTGCCATCCAGAGGTGCTAGCAGGCCGCTTTGACACCCGTTTTGTCGAACGGCATGCGCGGGAGTTGGCGTCTGACAAGTTGTTCCATCCGGCTTTGTTCGACGCCGGTTCGATGAAGTCAAATTCTGACGCACCGCTCCTTGATAAGACAGTGATAGGACCAGAGGGTGCCGTTGTCGTTGTCGGGCCAATGGGTGGCAGATTGGTGAGGTGGGCGGTCGAAGCGGGCGAAGCTGTCCTGATCGGCCAGGTCATAGCAGTGATCGAGTCGATGAAGATGGAGCATCAGGTCCATGCGTTAGATTCTGGGCGCGTGATTGAATTGCTCGTCGACAACGGTGATGCTGTCATGGCTGGACAGGCCTTGCTTTTTCTGCAGCCCGGAGAGTTTGGGGAGATGGACGGCAACGTCCTTGCTGTGTCTGGTGGCTTTTCGAACAACCAAGAACCAGATGAACTGCGCGAGCGCAAGGCTGCCTTGCTGGATGCGCAACGTCCTGAGGCGGTAGCACGACAGCGCTCACGTGCTGCACTCACGGCACGTGAGCGTATCGCACGGTTGTGCGACGTGGGGAGCTTTGTAGAACTCGGCGGGCTCGTGCAAACGGAGAATGCTGCGTTCGCTCCGGCCGACGGACTGGTCATGGGTTCGGCGCGAATCGACGGCCGGCCTGTGATGGTACTGTCGCAGGACTTCACAGTGTTCGGCGGCAGTTCGGGGCCTATTGGCAAAGCCAAGATTTTGCTCGCGCTCGGGCGCTGCCGCACCAACGGCATACCCTTGGTGATG
>CAIPNE010000269.1 GCA_903866355.1 uncultured Gammaproteobacteria bacterium | reverse complement strand
GATTGAGCGTGCCCCATCGCCCAGGCGTCACCACCTTGAAGCGCAACAGACTGACTTCCAGGGCAATCGCAAACAGCACCAGCAGAACACCGCTTTCTTTGGCGAGGCTGGCCAGCAGCAAACAACTGGGCACCGCCACCCACAGTTGCCCGTAGGCGGGACATCCCGCCCAGTGTTGGCGACGGGCGTTTAAATAAAATATCAAGCCTAACAGCACAAAGCTCGTCGACAAGCTGGTCATCCGCTGCACCACATACAGGACGCTGGTGAGTTGCAAAGGATGGAGGAGCCAGGCCCCCGTGGTGACCAGTGCCAGCGCCGCACGAATGCCTGCCCGCTCGCCGCCGGCGGTAAGGTCTAACAGACCGCGCGTGAACCACCACACCAGCACACCGTTGAGCAAATGAATGCCCAAATTCGTGAGCTTGAACCAGAAGGGGTCGAGCCCGGTGGCGCGAAAATTAAGCAGAAAGCTCACCATGCTTAGCGGCCGCTTGAGCGGACCCGCGTCGCCGGCCACTAGGGCAAGGCGCACGGCCTGCCAAAAGCCCTGGTCTGCCTGAACACCGGGATTGGCAACAATATTGGCGTAGTCGTCAAAAATGAAGGGGCCGCCAAGTCCGCGCCAGTAAACCAGCGTCGTGAGCACCAGCAACAGCGTGAGCGCCAGAACTTCGGGGCAGAGAGGGCGACGGGCGTTGGTGGGTAGCATGCGGAGGTGCGCGCCCTTAGGCACTCAACAGAAACTCCCCGGCAGCGCCGGGGAGTTGGCTGGCAGCGTGTCGCTGCCTAGCGGCAGGAAGCCGGCCGATATTTTGCGACCAAAGTGCCACCAGCGCCTGCCGTCGTGCAGTCAAACTTGATCGCACCGGTATTGGTGGTGGGCTTCAGGATGATGGTAGCCCCGGATAACGGCGCTGCAGAGGTATAAAGGACCGTAATAATACCAGCCGCTCCAATCGTAACGCTGTTCACGTTATTACCCTTGATGCTTGCCGCAGAAGGCAGGCCGGCAAGCGCGTTGGTGGTCGGCAAACTGCCGTTGGCAGCAAAATATTCCGCGACGGCCGTTTTGCCTGCAGAAGCCAGTGACAAGCCTTCAGTGACCTTCGCGCGGACCATGTAATCCTGATACGCCGGGATGGCGACTGCCGCCAAAATGCCGATGATCGCGACCACGATCATGAGTTCGATGAGGGTAAAACCCTGTTGGACCTTTTTCATTGCTAACTCCAGAAGTAAAAATAAAGACTCATTGGACTAACAGACTTTGTTGTCTTCGAACCGTCCCTCGCAGCACCGCCCCAAGCATTCGCTATCTGTGGTGATGGGTTAGCGAGCAGCAAGTGTGCCAGCTTGACCTATTTGTTAAATTTTGTGTCGCGCCGGGGTTTTTAAAGGTCATCTGGAGGAGATTTGCCCCTCTCGCGGGGGCCGGATAAGCGCAAAACGTCACAATGTGACGTATTAGGACAGCGCAACGTCAGCTCAAGCCTAAACGAGCCAGCCGATAGCGCAGCGCTCGGAAGGAAATACCCAGCAGCTTGGCCGCCTGCGTCTTGTTCCAACGGGTTTGTTCGAGCGCTTCCAGAATACGCCGGCGCTCGAGCTCGTCGAGCCAGGTTTGCAGTTCGCCAGCCGGTGGGCCAGCTGCCACCGGCTGGGAGGGCAGGTGCAAATCAGCGACTTCAATGGTGCCGGCATCACATAACGCGCAAGCGCGCTCGAGGATGTTTTCTAATTCTCGTACGTTGCCGGGGAACGCATAAGCCCGCAGTGCCGCCCAGGCCGGTGCGCTCAGCGGCAGCGGCGCTTGGGCTTGGGCCAAGCGCGCCAAGAAATACTGCGCCAAGGGTTCGATGTCCTCCGCCCGCTCGCGCAGGGGCGGTACTTTGACCTCGATCACATTGATTCGGTAATACAGGTCCTGACGAAACACCCCCCCGGCCACCATGCTGGCCAAATCTTTGTGGGTAGCCGACAGAATGCGACAGTCGACCGGCTGTTCGTGCGCCGCACCCACCCGCCGAATCCGTTTTTCTTGGACCGCGCGCAACAGTTTCACCTGCAGCGTCAGGGGTAATTCGGCCACCTCGTCCAGAAACAGGCTACCGCCGTCCGCCGCTTCAAACAGCCCCATTTTGTCGCTCGTCGCGCCGGTAAAACTCCCTTTAACGTGCCCAAAGAGTTCGCTCTCGATGAGATCCTGCGCAATGGCCCCACAGTTCACCGGGACAAACGGCTGACTAGCGCGTGAACTTTGCGCGTGAATGAGCCGGGCAACGAGTTCTTTGCCGGTGCCAGATTCGCCGCTGATATGAATGGGCGCTTGGCTGCGGGCGAGTTTGGCAATGGTCTCGTGCAATTTC
>CAIPNE010000268.1 GCA_903866355.1 uncultured Gammaproteobacteria bacterium | reverse complement strand
GCCGAGAAGCGGAACGGGGGGTTGTCGAAAACCGCTCGAAACTGCGCCGGCAGCAGCAAGCGGGCGTTGCGCGGAAACCGGTGGTTCTCCATGCATCCGCCCGGAGAGGCGGATCAGGCCGAGAGGCGCTTGCGGCCCTTGGCCCGACGGCGGGCCAGCACGATCCGGCCATTACGGGTTGCCATGCGGGCACGAAAGCCGTGGGTGCGCTTGCGCTTGAGATTGCTCGGCTGAAATGTGCGCTTCATGGTGCTCGTGCCTCAGTGCCCCGGTAACGGAGTGTCTTAACCTGAAAGGGGGCCGGATTCTAGTGAACTGGAAGGGCTCAGGTAAACCCGGCTGGTGCCCGTGCCGGCGGGAATATTCCGGACGCAGAGTGAATAGGCGCGCCTTGCCGGCCGTGTGGACGCCTCGAAGTCACTGAAGATGGCCGGTGCAGATCGGTCGCTGGCCGACGGCAAGTCTGTGGAAAACAACGGCAGGCTGTTGTTTGCCAAAGAAATGCAGGTCTGGAAATCCTGTGGGCGCGCAGGAATTAACTGTTGATGGGCGGCTTAGCCGTCCATAGGTGTTAAAAATGGCGCACCAAAGTTACACAGGAAACTCAGAAGATATGTACAGGTTATCCACAGATTGGTGTATTCAAGCGCCGCGTATCGGGTGGATTCAGTGCGGCAATGAAGTCTATAAAAGCCAATAAAAACAATAACATATAAAATTATTGAATTTCTTTCAGGGAGCGTGTGGATAAGCTCTGTGGACAAGGTTAGAATGTGTTCGCCCGGTTTTCCACGGGCCAAATCACGATAATTCGAGTGCATTGGCGCGGTTTTTCAACCACGTCAACGGCGGGGTTTGAGGGCAACACCTGATGGATGTCACTTGGCAGCGCTGCAGCAGTTTTCTGCGCGACGAAATGCCGCCCCAGCAGTTCAACACCTGGATAAGGCCCTTGCGAGCCACTGAGTCCGCAGGTGCTCTGCAGCTGATCGCCCCGAACAGGTTCGTGAAGGATTGGGTGCACGACAAATACATCGAGCGCATCCGCCAGATCGTGAGCGAGATATCGGGCGGACGCATAGCGAGTGTCCTGTTAGACGCTGCAGGTCGCGACACACCCCTTCGCGCACCGCTCGTGAAGCCCACGGTGCAATCGTCGTCGATTCGTGTGGCCGGGCTCGAGGCGGCTCCGGCTCCTCGGCGTGCCGAGCCAGAGTCACCGGTGAGGCAGCATCACTATCTGATAGAGGGCTACACCTTTCAGAATTTTGTGGAGGGCAAGAGCAATCAGCTCGCCAGAGCCGCCGCGCAGCAGGTGGCGCAGAACCCGGGCGGCGCTTACAACCCTTTGTTCATCTACGGTGGCGTTGGCTTGGGCAAGACGCACCTCATGCACGCGGTGGGCAATGCCTTGCTGGGCGGCGACCCCAATGCCCGCGTTGTATACCTGCACTCCGAGCGTTTCGTCGGGGACATGGTTAAAGCTCTGCAGTTAAACCAGATCAATGACTTCAAACGGTATTACCGCTCAGTCGACGCGCTCCTGATTGATGACATTCAGTTTT
>CAIPNE010000267.1 GCA_903866355.1 uncultured Gammaproteobacteria bacterium | reverse complement strand
GGGCCGAACGGGGTTTTTCTGGGCCGGCGTAGTCATCACCCTAGGGCGTCGCTAGGCGGCAACGGGCGCTATTGTCGCAACAAGTGCCCCGCTGGCACAGCGCCATAACCACACCCGCATCAGTCGCGCACGGTCGCGGTTTCAACGCCGCTGCCGCGGCCCACAACACCTGTAGGGGCCAGGGTTGCCGAGGACTTCAGGCGATAAGCGCGTTGGCGTTAGTCTCGATCAGGCGCGTGTACTCGTTCGCGCTCGCACCCAATGCGCCGATGATCACTCGATCAACGCCAATATTGGCAAAGCGACTGACCTCCTCGCGCGTGGTCGTCTGCCCGATGCCAGTGGTCACCGAGTAGAACAATTGACTGGGGTCGCGGCTGGCGGCCACGGTGTAACGCTGGATCGTCGCCATGTGCAATTTGGCGCTTTCCGGCGTGACGTTCACGCCCCACCAACCATCCCCATTTGCCGTGGTGTTGGCTCTCTGCCTCGCTCCACACGGTTTTCATTGCAGCGAGATAGTCGCGCGTGCGCGCGGCGCGGTTGGGCCACGGAATTTGCAGCGCTTCGAATTTCTCTTTGGCGAATTTTAGTGGTTGCCGCACTGGGACCAGGCGGATGTCGGTGCGGCGTTTCCCTAACTGGGGGCAGGACTTGCGCTGGGGGGAGGCAGCACCCGCAGCGCCTGCGCGGCGCTGCTGATTTTCGGCACCGTCGGCCTCAGAGCATCGACTTTCCTTGGGCAAGAATCTTGTCGCAGACTTGCTTGGTCACTTCATCTTTTAATCCGCCGCCGCTGAGGTCGAGTTTGGACCCCTTGCCGCTGTCCACGATGCCGCGCGCGCCAGCCGTAAAGCCGCTGTCCGAAGTCGTCGGCCCGCCCAGTTTCTTAACCAGAGCATCTTGTACGGACGTGGCTGCCGACGCATTGCCGTCAGCCAGAAATTTATTTTTGACGCAGAACTGCAGGACCCCAGCCACGTTGCCCAAGCTGCTGGAGGTCACGGATTGCCCGGGTATTAGACCCCCCAAACTGCTGGTTGAATTGGCGGTGGCGCCGGTCGCCGCTTTGAGTGCGTTCGCGAACTGCGCGTGGGAGGCAGCGATAGGGAGTAGCAGCCCGAAAGCGATGCCGGCTACGCTAGCGTATGGAAGATTTATTTTCATATGACGCGCCTTTCTCTTTGAGGTTTTCCGAGGTGCTTGGTGGTGCAGGTCGGACAAAAAACCAGTGGAAAATGAACCTGCGCAATGATGATGGCGCGATTCCACCACCCCAGACAAGCACTCAGATTGAAAATCATTTTTACGGGCGCTTGGCCTAAGCGGGCTGGGCCGGGTGGGCTAATGGCGCGGGGTTGCCAGACCAAAGGGGACCATCCCAGTGGCCAGCAAGGTCCGCTGACGCACGCCGGCCCGGCGCGCCGGGCGCTACCTGCGCTTGGCCCCAGAAATTTCCGCCGCGAGAGGCTAGGTGCCCGTGGCGTATACTCGCGACGTTAGCTCGCCGTAGCTAACCTCCACTCCCACACTAAAGGGCCATCGACTCATGCCAGTTACTCCTCCTATTGCGGTGGTTACCGGTGCTGGCAGCGGCATTGGGCGCGCGGTCACGCTAGGCTTTTTGCGCGCAGGTTACGCGGTGGTTCTCGCGGGGCGCCGGTTGACCACTTTGCTGGACACCGTGGCAATCGCTAACGTTGAGGCTGAGCGCACGCTGTGTTTGATCACCGATGTCGCAGATGCTGTCGCGGTCGAGCAGTTGTTCAAGGGCGCCCACGAGCAATTTGGGCGCGTCGATGTGCTCTTCAATAACGCGGGTATTGGCGCGCCGGCAATGAGCATTGATGAACTGCGCATAGAGCAGTGGCGGGCGGTGGTTGAGACCAATCTCAATGGCGCGTTTTACTGCGCACGCGAGGCTTTTAAAATGATGCGAGCGCAGTCGCCCCAAGGGGGGCGGATCATCAACAACGG
>CAIPNE010000266.1 GCA_903866355.1 uncultured Gammaproteobacteria bacterium | reverse complement strand
TGGCTCCGGGCATAGGGGCGGTGTCGTCTATTCGCAGCAAGGCGTGGAGGGCGAGGGGGACTTGGAGCGGAAAATCTAGCAGCAGTTGGGCGTAGGCTTTCCCCTGCGGGTCGTGGCGCAAGGAGCCGGTGCCACCGCCGCCCAGTGCACGTTCCAGCACAAAGTTAAATCCGGTCAATCCGGGCCACTCGTAACGGGTTACCGGCCCGTCGACGAGATGGGCAAAATAGTCAGCAACCGCCTCGGCGGTCAGTTGTGCGCGCAGCACGGGCAGGAGTTCAGCGTGCCGCGCCAGTACGGCGATGTTCGCTGAATTGCCTTTGTCACCGCTGCGTCCGTGGGCTGCTCGCCACAGCGGTACGGTGGGGGCGTTGTGTTCTGTGGTGAGCACGGCGCCACCGATATCGGCGCCACTAGGCGGACTTTGCGTGAGGTCGGGTGGCGGGTCTAGCGTGTGCGCCAGCGGTGCGGCAATGGCCAGTTGCTGGCCGGCAACGTCCACTGCAATCGGCACTTGGGTTTTGTCGATGAGGCAGGAATACAGTCGCACGATGGGCTGCACGCTGGGGCGACCACCCGAAAAACCGGTGAGTCCTTGGGCCATGGCGGTTGCCGCCGGAAAAATTTCCTGCGCAAAAAGTTTGAGCGCACGTTCCTCATGGTGGGCTACCGCGAGCTTGAGGATGACTTCACGGGTATCACCGCAGCGCGCATGTGGGCCGTAGGTGGATTCCGCGCCCAAAATCTCGATTGAGGTCTCTTGATAATCGCTGAGCGCACGCTCAGCGAAGAGTCGGCGTGTGCGCGTGAGAATAGCCTCCGCCACGCGCTGTGCCTTGGCGCGCGCTTCGCGTCCGCCGATCATCAACATGGCGGTGGCGCGGTAACCCGCGCTAAACGTCACGGAGGTTTTGTAGTAGGGGGTTGGTGGCAGGCCGCGTGCACCGCTCACGGCGACGCGCTGTGGGCCGTCCTGCACCAGCCGCACGTGGGAGAAATCACACACCACGTCGGGCAGTACGTAGTGGGTCGGGTCGCCGATTTCGTAGGACACTTGTTCGCCCACGCTGGCGCAGGTAATCAAGCCGCCGGTGCCGGCCGGCTTGGTAATGACGCAGCTGCCATCGGCCCGGCACTCGGCGATCGGGAAACCCATGTTGTCCCAGCCCGGCACCTCACGCCAGTCGGTAAACAGACCGCCGGTACACTGCGCGCCGCACTCTATGATGTGTCCAACCAAACTGCCGGCCGCGAGCCGGTCGTAGTCGTCGGCCTGCCAATTAAATTCGTGCATCAGAGGGCCCAGCGCCAGCGCGCTGTCCACGCAGCGCCCAGTGACGACGATGTCGGCACCTGCGGCGAGTGCGGCGGCAATGGGGGTGGCGCCTAGATACGCGTTGATGCTGAGGGGCTGGGCGGGGAGCGCTGTCCCGAGATCCATTTCGCGCACCGGCGCGTTGCGGAGTTGGTCGGCACGGGAGAGCAGATCGTCCCCACTCACCGCGGCGACGACCAAGCTTAGCCCGGCGGCGCTAATGGCCGCTTCCAGCGCCGCTTTGCACGCGGGTGCATTGACGCCACCGGCGTTCGTCACCACTTTGATGCCCTGCCGCGCCAGCTCCGGTAGCAGCGGGCGCATGACGGCTTCGACGAAATCGGTGGCGTAACCGGCGTCGGCGCGCTTGGCTTTGGCGCGCGCCAGCAACGACATGGTGATTTCGGCCAGATAGTCCATCACGAGGTAGTCGATGCCGCCCGCCTGCACGAGCTGTGCGGGACCTTGCGCGCTATCTCCCCAGAAGCCTGCGCCGCAACCGATCCGGACGATGCGTTCGGGGTTCATTTGCCGGTCCACTGGGGTGCGCGTTTTTCATTGAAGGCCGCGAAGCCTTCTTTGGCGTCCTCCGACATCGCCATCACCGGCAGCATGATTTGGGTGAGCTCAAAAGATTGGTCTAGGGTCATGTCTTCAATGGCGTGGAAAACTTGTTTGCCGATGCGAATCGCGGTGGGCGATTTGTCCACGATGCGCGCCAGCAGCCAATCGGTTTTGGCATCCAGCTCGGCGGGCTCCACCACATAGTTGACGAGATCCAACGCCAGGGCTTCCGAGGCGCTGAGCAGTTCGCCGGTGATGCACATCTCCAGCAATTTGCGCCGGGGAATAATGCGCAGCATGTAGGGCAGAATCGTCATGGGAAATAGGCCAATGCGGGTTTCTGGCACGCCAAAGCGGGCGTTGCTGGTCGCAATCGCGAAATCGCACGCACACACCAAGCCCAAGCCGCCCGCCAGTGCGTGACCGTTGACCCGGGCCAGAATAGGCAGCCGGCATTGCTGCATCCGGCGAAATAATGTCACGACAAAGTGCGTGGGTTGCGCCGGATTAACGCTAAACGGTGCGCCCTCCGCGTTGGGTTTGAGATCCCCGCCGGCACAGAAAGCCTGATCACCCGCGCCGGTAATGACGATGGCACGCACCTCGAGGTCTGCTTCTGCGGCGTCGATCGCGAGTGCGATGCCCGCGCAAACTTCTTCGTTAATGGCGTTGCGCCGGGTTGGGCGATCGATGGTGATTTCCAGCGCGAGTCCGCGCCGCGCACTGCGCACTACTTCCGTCACAACACTCTCCCCAAGATGGTGGTTTATTTAGCCGCTGGACTCTAGAGGATGCCCCTCGCGACGGTCAATCAGCTGGTGCATGGCGATGGTCTTGGGTTGGCCTCGCCGCATAGAATCACCCACAGATGAGACCCTGTTGGTCTCTATGAGGAACATCCTAATGAGCGATTTTGAGCTTTCCGGGCGCAACCAAGTACGGCGCTACGCGAAGCGTGGTGTCTACGATACCGCCACCATCTATCCGATTATCGATGAAGCGCTAGTCTGTCATGTGAGTTTTGCGATGGACGGACAGCCCTACGTGATTCCGACCATTCATGCCCGAATGGGCGATGAACTGCTGATTCACGGTCTGAAGGGGGGCCGCATGCTGGAGCACGTCAATGCGGGCAACCCGGTGTGCGTGGCGATAACGCTGCTGGACGGCCTGGTCATGGCACGCACGGTGTTCAATCACTCGATGAATTATCGTTCGGTGGTGTTGTTCTGTCGGGGCGTAACCATTGAAGACCCGGCGCAAAAACTGGCCGCGCTGGAACGCTTGACCGAGCACATTGCACCGGGGCGCTGGGCCGAGGCTCGCCAGCCCAACGCCAAAGAACTCAAAGTCACCACCGTCATCGCACTGCAAATTGAGTCGGCGTCAGCCAAAGTTCGGCAGGGTGCGCCGGGTGACGACGGCGAGGATCTCGACTTTCCCGTGTGGGCGGGGGTCATCCCTTTACCTGTGACGCCGCAGCCCGGGATCCGTGACCCCAAGCAGGCGGTGGCGTATCCGTTGCCCGCCTACCTCAGCGGCTACCGTCGCTAGTGCAGGGGGTGGCAGGTTAGCGGCTACCAGCTGTCTCGCCGGAAAATGATCCGTTTGGGCCCGGCGTAGAGGCCGAAGCTTGCCCGGCCTGTGGGATTGTCGGTACGGGTGCCGTTGTTATCCCAGTCGTATTGCAGCCAAGTGCTCGCGGCGGTCGTGAGGTTGATTTGGTAATCGATTTCGCCTACCGCCCCGCTGCCCGGGGCGCTGAGACTCAGCCCCAACTGGCCCGCGCTGAGGGTAGCCGTGCTGAGTGTTGCGGTAGAACTGCCGCTGCCGATGCTGAACGTGGTGATCCCCGCAGCGGGGGTCGCCGTGTAGGTGCCGGCACCGAAATCTAACGCTGAAGTGCCGATGGCGGTGCAAGAATCCGCGCTATTGAGCACGAAGCCGCTGCCGTTGTAGTACTGCGCATAGACCGGCACCGCCAGCGCCAGCAGTTCCGAGCCCAGCGCGTTGTCGGCTTTTAGCCGGCCGTAGCGCAAATTGGCGCCCGTGATATTGCCGGTCGCGAACACCTCGCAGACGCCGTTGTTATCGCTGTCATAGCAGGCGCCATCGGTATCGGTGAGGGCGGTGGCCGGAAAGTTGGCGGTGAAGCTGGCGCTGAAAGGCGCCTCAGGTGCGCCCCGAGGATAGTTGAGGGTGTCACCGCCAGCACCGGTGGCGAGTGCCAGGCTGGCGCTACCGGTGCCGGTGGTACCCCCAGTCAGGGTCACCCCGCTGGTGGTGGTGGCGCTCAGGGTGTGGCTGCCGCTGGCGGTGTTGGCATAGGTGCGACCCGCGAGGGTGGTGGGCAGTTTGAAGAATCCCGTGGTGGTGTAATTGGCGCTGGTCAGGCCCAGCGCATTGAGTGCCGTGAGGGTCAGCGTGGGTGCTGTGCTGAAATAGAACGGCTGATCCTGATAGGTAAAACTGCCCGCCACGCAGCGATTGGCAACCACCGGGGTGTTCGCCGTGATGCTGAAACGTTTGGGATAAAACCGTCCGACGTAGCCGGAGGCGCCGCGAATGGCGCTCGTCTCACTGGTGCCCATGCCCAAGTAATTACCGCTCTGGGCGGCGGTAATTTCGATAATGCCGGTTTCGTCGTAACGCAGCCCAGAGATGCTCGCGGTGCCGCCGCTGAAGGTGGCGGTGGGCGCGCCGCCTAGTCCGGGATGCGTACCGCCGACGGGCGCGCTGAGGGTCGAACTCAGGGTAAGCGCCAAGCCCGGAGCGTAATTGGCGGTGGTGGAATTGTCTGACAGCGTGGCGTTGTTAGCGGGATTAACATCGCTAGTGGTCATGCCATCAGCGATGCCGTCGGCGTCAGCATCGTCTGCCGCGCTCCAGGCCACCGCGCGGGCCGTGCCGTTAAACGTGGTGCCGGCGGTGGTGAACTTCACGCCGCTGGCCGAACTCGCGCCTAGATTACCGGTTGCTTTGACTTCAAAGGCAAATGGGCGCCACGCAAAGGTATTGCTGGTGCCGCTCATCACCGTACTGGAGGCACCACCACTGCCCAACGGCAAGGTGTACTTGGCGTATAGGCGGCTGGACCCGGCCTCGGTATAGGTCAGCGACAAGGGCGCCGCTCCCGAGCCATCGAAAGTCAACTCCGTTGCGGTGTAGGCGGTGACGGCGCCCGAGGCGTTGCCGCTAATGGTGGTGGGCGTGCCGCCATCGATACTAAAACTGCCGGCGGCACAGGCGGCCGGTGACACGCATTCGGCCGCCAAACTCACCAGTAAGGTGCCCGTTAAACCGGCTTCGCACGCCCCGGTACTGTCGCTGGTTCTGATGGCCTGGAGGGTGATGTTCTGATCGCCCGGCGCCACGTCTGAGGGCTTGCGGGCAATTTGGGGTCCGATGGCGTTAGCGCTATCGTCCGCCTCAAATTGGAAGGCGACGTTGGCGAAGGTGAGGTTGGCGTCTTCGGCGGCGGTCGCCGCGCCCGAACGCTCCGTCAGCACCCCATCGCTCACATTGATGCTAAGGGTCTCGGCGGTGGTGTTCTTTAACGCGAAGACCGCGGAACCGGCGTCGCCGGACAAAAATCCATAAGTGGCGGTGCCATCGTTGCTGGCACCATTGTCGAGCGTCCCCACACCGTCGACCAACGACCAGTCGCCGTGGCCGGTTGAGGTGCTTAGCGTGACGGTGCCGATGTAGTTGTTGGCAGCGCTGTGGTCGGCTAGGTGGGTCGCGACCGCCACCTGTTCTGCTTGACAGGTGAGCCCCGTGCCGTCGTGGGTGAAGGCGAAGTGGTCGGTGCCAGCGCAAGTTCGGACGATGGCTTTATCCTGCAGTACTTCGGCGGTGG
>CAIPNE010000265.1 GCA_903866355.1 uncultured Gammaproteobacteria bacterium | reverse complement strand
TGGCGCACTAACTCCACCACGTGATTCAGACCGATCATGTGGGCTTGGGAGAGCAAGCCGCCGTGGGTATTGACCGGCATGGGCCCGCCGAGGCCTAAACGTCCCCCTTCCACGAAGGCACCGCCCTCGCCTTTTTTGCAGAACCCCATGTCTTCGAGCTGGCACAGCACCACCCAAGTGAAGCAGTCGTAGATTTCCGCCACATCGATATCAGCGTGACTGACACCCGCCATCGCAAAGGCACGCGGCGCGGCTTTGGCGATGCCTAAGGTGGTCATGTCCGCGCGGTGGGTGATGGCGCTGGGGGAATCGGGATGGCCTTCGGCGATGCCCATGATGTAGGTGGGTGGGTGGCGCAGATCTTTCGCATAACTGGCCGCGCTAACCACAAAGGCCGCCCCGCCGTCACTTTCCAAACTGCAATCCAGCAGGCGGAAGGGGTCGGCAATGAGGCGCGAATTCTGGTGATCAGCCAGGGTGATGGGCTTCGTCATCACGGCGTTGTCGTTTAATAAAGCATGCGCCCGCATGGTCACCGCCACTTCGCCCAACTGGCGACTCGTCGTGCCGTAGAGTGCCATATGGCGGCGGGCCATCGGCGCATACAACTGCGCGGGCGCCACGGCCCCGAGCGGCAGTTCAAACTCGGTGATCAAATGAAATTGGGGCATGTCGTGAATTCTGGCGGCGGCGCGCGCCCCCAGCGTGCTGTTACGCCCCGCAGCGATGAGCACATGTTTGCAGATGCCCGCTGCGATCGCGGCTGCCGCACTCTGCACCGCGGCAATGCCGCTCGCCCCTCCTAGTGGCGTGGTCGCGGAATATTTGAGATCGCGAATGCCGAAATTGGTCACGAAATCCTCTGCCGGGGCGCTCGCCGTACCGATGGGGATAATCCCATCGATATCTTTGGGGCTGAGTCCGGCGTCGGCGATCGCGGCTAACGAGGCTTCCATTTGGAGCTGGAGCGCCGATTTTGTCGCGCCCCGTACGTAGCGCGTTTCACCTACTCCGCTGATGGCGGCCTGCTCTTTTAGCGACATCGATGGGTCTCCCGAATTGTTGGGCTGGGTCACTGTGGACCGGTAAGGCGAATCTTAGGTAGCGCCGGATGCTGGCGAAATCTCCGCCGTGTGTTCGCCCAGTGGAGGTAGCAAGCGCCGCCTAGCAGGAGGCGGCGCAGCGTATTTTGACGGGCTAACGCACGGTGCTGTCACGCGCTGCGCGGCCGGGCGCGTTTGGGTAACAAATCACGTCCGATAATTTGTTTCATGACTTCAACGCTGCCACCGCCGATGCGCGTCATTCTGGCATCCACAAATGCACGCGCGATGGGGATTTCCGACAAATAACCCCAGCCCCCAAAAAACTGCAGGCATTGATCCATCACTTTACCTTGCAGCTCCGTGGTGACCAGTTTTGCAATGGCCGCATCCACGGCGTCGAGCTGTTTGCTCAAATGCAACTCCACGCAGCGATCGACAAACACGCGCTGGGTAAGGATCTCTGCGCGCATCTCGGCCAGTTTAAATTGCGTGTTCTGGAAATCGGCCAGGGTATGACCGAACATTTTTCGCTCCACCGTATAGTTGACCGTCCATTCCAGCGCCGCTTCGGCAGACGCCACCGCCCGGATTGCCTGCACTAGGCGTTCTTGCGCCAGCAAGGTCATTAAGTGATAAAAACCGCGGCCTTCCTCGCCCAATAAATTGCTGACGGGAACCCGGAGATCCGCAAAAAATAACTCGGCCGTGTCTTGGGCTTTGCAGCCAATTTTTTCGAGCCGGCGCCCCCGCTGAAAACCGGGACGGTCGGTCTCCACCAGCAGCAGGCTTACCCCTTTACCGCCGGCTTTTGGATCGGTCTTGCACGCTAGGACCAGCAAATCTGCGGTGATCCCATTGGTGATAAAAACTTTCTGCCCGTTGATGACGTAGTCATCGCCATCGCGCAGCGCGGTCGTGCGCATGCCTTGCAAATCACTGCCGCCGGCGGGTTCAGACATCCCAATGGCGGCCACCACTTCGCCGCTGGCCATTTTAGGTAACCAGCGTTCCTTCTGCTCCTCCGTGCCGAAATCAACGAGGTAGGGCGCGATGATGTCGGACTGCAGATAGAAGGTTGGACCGGTCGCACCTACCCGCGCCAT
>CAIPNE010000264.1 GCA_903866355.1 uncultured Gammaproteobacteria bacterium | reverse complement strand
TCAACGAAGCCGAAGCCTTTCGATTGGCCCGAGAACTTATCTTTGATCACGGACGCATTGGCTACCGCACCAAAGGCACTAAAGGCCTCGGAAAGGTCAGCGTCAGCGACGCTGTATGCCAGATTACCAACATAAATATTCATCATCTGCTCTCTACATTAACGTGCGTCGTTAGCCTTACGCCGGCGGGGAACCAACGGCACAAATTCCCCGCCACCGAAGCACCGCAACGCGGTGCTATTCCAATAATTCAGTCAGCAGATGTCGCGCGGCGTGTTGGACCGTTGGACCGTAAACAGCGAAAGCGTAATGAGGCGAGCATTGGGTCGTTCAAGCTGGCATCGTCGAGCTGTATTTGAAGCCATAATAACTGAACTTGACAAACGCGCTAGTGTTTTTTTTAGCTATTAAAACAACCGCCTGAAGCAATCTGGTGGGCGCTGGGTTTTGTCGCAATGCGGTATTTCAAAGGTCGCGATGCAGCATCGTTAGAAGCCCCCCAAGTGGAGTATTTCAGGGCTCCAAATAGCGATATTCGAAGGCTTGGTGCTTGCGCACGAAGCGGCCGATCGAGGGGCTGGGAAAATGCGAAGCGAGTATCAGGGTGGCGGCGTCAGCATGGCGCTCTAAAAACGCGCGGCGGGTGAGGCTGGCCAGTGCCGGGTTTTCGTCGTGGCGGAAATTCCACTCGGGGTGGTGACATTGCAACGGGCTATGGATGAGGTCACCCGTGACCACCCCATGCAGTTGACGCGACTGCAGGTGTACCGACACATGGCCGGGGGTGTGGCCGGGGGTGGATTCAAGCCACAAGGTGTCGTCCAGAACGAAGTCTTGGGCCACCAATACCCCGCGTCCCGCCTCCATCACCGGCAGCACGTTCTCCGCAAAGACGGGATCCTCGCCGGCGCGTGCGCGACTCTCCGCATAGGCGAATTCTTCCGCCGCAAAAAGATAACGCGCGTTAGGGAAAGTGGGGACCCAGCGTCCGTTCTCGAGCCGGGTATGCCAGCCGCAATGGTCTAAATGCAGGTGGGTGCAAAAGACGTAATCCACTTGTTCTGGACTGATACCCGCGGCCGCCAGACGCCGCAGCCAAGTGTCGTCCTCGCGGTTAGCCCAACGTTTGAAGCCCGCGAGTGACTTGTGATTGCCGATGCAGGTATCCACCAGCGCTACATGGTGAGGGGTACGGATGACATAGGTTTGAATGGGCAAGATGAGCTTGCCGGTGACCGGGCACAGCGCTTTGGGCAGCAGCCACTCGAGGTGCGGCGCGAGCGCCTCGGGGGTCGCTTCGGCAAACATTTGGTGGGGAGCCAGAAAGGGCTCGTCGAGTTCCACGATGCGCGTGATTTCCAACTCCCCCAACGTGTGGCGATGGATCCTCGGTAGCGCATCGGGGGGGCTCACACCGCTTCTCCAGCGTGACATTTTTTAAATTTTTTGCCGCTGCCACAGGGGCAGGGATCGTTGCGTCCCACGCTACGCATCGGATTGCGGGTTGGTGTCAGCTGCTGGTGGCTGTGGTCGTGGTCGTGATGGCATTCCGGGCCATGCACATGTTCTACCACTGGGGTTTTCTCGTTATTCATCGGCGACTCTTTTCAAAAAAATGGGAGGGAATTTAAGCAACGGTGGCATGGGCGAAAGCAGCGAGTTCCGCATTAAAGCGCGCGGATGCCTCAATGAAAGGACCATGGCCAACGCCTTCATACCATGAGGCGCGCGCGCTAGGGCAGTACTCCAACAACAATCGCCCGGAAGCCGGCAGCACCAAGATATCGGCAAGGCCATGGGTCATCAACGTGGGCCGGGTGATGGTGGCCAGTTGTGGGGTGATATCGATTTCTTGGGCCAAGAGCGCGGCGCGCACAGCGGGCGGCACGACCATATTGAAGGCCAGTGCACTCTCCCAATCTGCACGCGGAATGGGCTGCGTAAAACAGGCACGCAGAAATTGGCGGATGCCCTCGATATTGGCAGTCAGGTCGGGGCAGGTCACCAATGGCAGCACTTCCAAGAAAGTCTTGCCCAGCAGGGTGCCGATATGGGCGGTGCCCACCCGCACCCCGGCACCGACAAAATTCAGGCCCGCGAGTGCGCTGTCGCCAAAATGTTTGAGGTAGTGGCCGATCACCAGCCCGCCATACGACCAGCCGGCGAGGACGGGCCGTTCTAGTTGCAGCGCCGTGATGAGCGCCGCCAGATCCTCTGCCCACACCCGCGAGCCCGCGTAATGGGCTTCTCCTAGGGGTTTGTCTGACTGTCCATGACCGCGCAAATCGGGCGTGATAATACGAAAAGTGGCGGCGAGTTCGCTCTGATATTGCTGCGCCCAGCATTGATGGCTTTGCGACCAGCCGTGGATGAGGACGAGCGGCTGGCCGTGCGGATTGCCGAACTCCCGCACGTGCAGGTTCACGCCGTCGGCGCCGGGGATAGTGTGTTGAATGGCCATGGGCGATGCCTGTGCTACGAGAGTGGCTGGGTGCGTCGTCTGCCCGTAGAGCGGGCAGCCGAATACTCCATGCGCACGCGCTGCAGCGTCAAGT
>CAIPNE010000263.1 GCA_903866355.1 uncultured Gammaproteobacteria bacterium | reverse complement strand
CCAGCACATCTCCGGTCTGGCGTGGAGTGGTCACGGCAAAATTACCCGGGTGGAAGTCAGCACCGATGGCGCTCTCACTTGGCAAACGGCACAACTTAACGCGCCGGCATTACCGAAAGCCCAAACACGCTTCCAACTGGCTTGGGAGTGGCGCGGTGAGCCAACCAAACTGGTCAGCCGTGCAACGGATGAAAAAGGTCATTTGCAACCCAATCGCAAGACCGTGCTGGACGAGATGGGCCCCAATGCGGTCTTCCATTACAACGGACAACAGACATGGGCTATTGATAGCCAAGGGATGGTGCGCAATGTGGTCGCCTAAACTTTTGGGGCGGTGGTGTGTGTTGCTCACACTGGCCGGCACGAGCGTGGTGGCCCAAGACTTTGGGCGCCCGGCAAGCTTGGCGGAAATCAGTTTGTGGGACATCGATGTCAGACCAGACGGTAAAGGCCTGCCCAAAGGCAGTGGCTCCGTCGCGCGTGGCGCGGAGGTCTTCAATGGCAATTGCATTGCTTGTCACGGCGAAAAAGGGGTGGGCGCACTGCGCGATCGCCTGGTCGGCGGCATCGGTACACTCGCCACCGACAAACCCATCAAGACCGTCGGTAGCTTCTGGCCCTATGCCACCACTTTGTTCGATTACATCCATCGCGCCATGCCCTACTACGCACCAGGCTCGCTGAGCGTAGACGATACCTTCGCGGTCACCGCCTATATTTTAAATCTCAACGGCATCATTCCGGACGACCTCAAACTGGATCAGGATTCGCTGCCCAAGGTGAAAATGCCCAACCGTGATGGCTTTTTTACGGATCCGGAATTGGTGGGTTTTAAGACACGCTAAGGTCACGCCAGACAGCAAAGATCAGCGCAACCACAACATCGCCGAGGCCTTCTACCCACGCGGCCCCAGCCAAACCGCCATCGCACTGGCCTTCGGCATATCCTCCTCGACAATTAGCCGCGTCGTGGCGGGGTTGGCGCGGGGAAATACATCGTGATGGTCTACAAAATGGGAAATGGGGGACCTGACCCCTGAGGTTTCTGACCCCATAGGTTTCGCGAGAATCGACCACCCCGCCGCGCAATGCGAAAAAACGTGCCTGTTGAATTTGCTGGTGGACACGCACTGCCGCCGGCACAATGACGGGCAGGCGCCGATGACATTTGCTGGTGAAACTCGGCGCCGCAGCTAGCGCTAAAGCAGCACTTCACAGTAACCAGCAGCACGCCACCCAAGGAGGAAATCCATGAAAAAAGCCTTTCTCGTCGCCGCACTTGCCTCGACGCTCGTCCTCACGACAGCCCCATCGTGCGCAGCGGGCAACGCGCTGACGCCGCTGGAAGCCATGACTACCGCGATGAATTCCATTCCGGACGTCATTTTCTTCAAGGACCTAGACGGCGTTTACCGTGGAGGCAACAGCGCCTGGGGCGCCTTGCTGGGGAAAAATGTCGACCAACTCGTTGGCAAGTCGGACTTCGATCTCTTTCCCGCAGACGTGGCGAAAGCCTTCAAATCCCACGACGAGGCGATGCTGGCGGGCGGGAAGGCCCGCCGCAACACGGAATGGCTGGTCTATCCCGATGGTCGGAAAGTCCATGTCGAAACCTTAAAGACGCCATGGCTAGGCAAAGAGGGCCGGGTACTGGGCGTGCTGGGTGTCTGCCACGAGATCCTGCCACCCAACGAGGCGAAGTCCGCGGCAGGCAAGTAGACCGCAAGCATTCGGGTGCGCGCCGCCGTAGACCAGCGCCGGCTAGTGAACGCCGCCACACCGTACGGATTCCGTACGGCAATAGGCATTCATCTCCACGGCCTTCCGCAGCGATAGCTTGGGCATAGATTTATTGGCGCGCTCGACAGGATTCGAACCTGTGACCCCTGCCTTCGGAGGGCAGTACTCTATCCAGCTGAGCTACGAGCGCGGGGATAGGGGCGGTATCGTAGCCAAAAACACCCGCTGGGCATACCACGCTGGTGACGCCGGCCGTCCAGCACCCACCAAACGAGGCGCCGCGGGCTTAGGTCGTCAGCCGGCGATAGATATCTGCCACTTTCCAAGGCAGCTTCATGACTTCATCCACCACCGTAAAATTGGCCAGACCGTACATATGGGGTAGGTAGTCTTGCGCCTCGCGGTCGATGGTGATGCAGAAGGGATGAATGCCGTCGCGTTTTATTTCTAGCAGCGCGTGCCGCGTATCTTCAATGCCGTACCGGCCGCGGTAGCTACCATAGTCTTCGGGCTTGCCGTCAGACAGCGTAATAAGCAGACGGGTGCGCGCCGGGGTCTGCGCCAATAGCTTGCCCAAATGCCGGATGGCGACCCCCATGCGGGTGTAGGACTTGGCGCTGATACCGCTGATGCGCCGTTCTACGGCGAGCGAAAAAGGCTCCGTGAAAGTTTTAACGCGATACACCTCACAGCGGCGATTGGTGCGTCCAGAGAAACCGTAAATCGCGTAGGTGTCGCCGAGAGTCTCCAAGGCCCCGCACAGCAGAATGAGCGATTCGCGCTCGGCGTCGTTGATCCAACCCTTGGTAGAGCCGCTCATGTCCACCATAAACATCACCGCGACGCTGCGCTCTGCTTTGCGAAAATGGGTGTAGAGGCGATCGGACATTTCGTGGCCACGCAGACGATCCACATGGGCCTCAATCAGGGCATCGAGATCCAGCTCATCGCCATGCGGTTGGCGGCGTTGGCGCTGGGCTTCAGTGAGAATGGCCTCAAAGACGCGTTGGATAGATTTCGCCAACCCGCGATATTTTTGGCGGGTCCGGGCCACAAAGGCGTCGTCGCCTTCCGGGACGAGCTGTTCAGTGAGCGCGCAAAAATTCGGGCGAAAATGTTGCCGTTGGTAGTCCCATTCGGGGTAGAAAAACACTTCACCAGGCCCGCTCGATACGTCACCCAACCCGGTTGCACCGGGCGATCCTTGTTCATCGCGCGGGTCGGTGCCGGCCGCACCGGACGGCGCGAGGTGCTCGTCACTCAGCTCGCCCAGATCTTGCAGTATCGATAGCAGCAGCGCCTCGAGCTCGGCAGTGAGCGCCAATTTTTGGCCGTCGTAGCGCAGTTCGTATTGGGGCTCGCCCGCGGCGTCGGGGGCGGTCTGCGCCAGCGAGAAACGGTTGCCGGCCTCGCCTTCCGCAGCCACTTCGGGCGGCGCATCGTCGGGATTGTCTGGGTCTTTTTCCACCGCGTCGGGCGTGAGGTTGGCGAGTGCCTGACGCAAAGCGTCTTTCTCGCGTGGCACCCGCCTCGCAAAAACTTCCCCCACTTTGTGCGGCAACATCTCGCCCTGAAATTGCCGCGGCGGTGGGAGCACCAGCGCACGACCGGCGTCAACCAGTGCCAGGCTGTCTTGAACGCCCGCGTGCGGGTCTTCCAGTGTGTGGGCGGCGGCGCTAAAGCTGGCCCAAGCGTGGCGCGCGGCATCGTCCACATACGCCACGCTGTCCATCTCGCGCGCAAGACCCGGCAGTTCACGCGCGATGCGCGCGATAATTCGCACGCTTTCCAGACGCTGAAATACCTGCCAGCC
The DNA here is from genome assembly GCA_903866355.1 of uncultured Gammaproteobacteria bacterium. Lineage (GTDB taxonomy): Bacteria > Pseudomonadota > Gammaproteobacteria. The sequence goes on along the minus strand of CAIPNE010000263.1, from coordinate 6,495 downwards.
CAGCGCATCTAACTGTGTAATCGCCTGCCCCACAGTGCCGTAGCGCCACGTGCCAAAACGGTTCTGCGCCCATAGATACACCGCCATGCACTTCAGCAGACGGGCATTACCCGCCTGGTCGGGCAGGGTGGTCAGCAGCGCTGGCAGATAAATTTTTTCGGTATCAGTGTAGGTCAGCGGATCACTGACGATGGCCAGCGGACGGCCGCCCAGTGCACGAATGAAATGCCGCAAAAAACCCGCCACTTGGTCCAGCGTACAGCCCGTGCGGGCCACTGCTTGCGCGGCGATGCAGGCGGGTAAGTCTTGGATAACCTGCAGGGCTGCGGCGAGGCCGCGCTGATCAAAAGTATCCAGCGCCTTGAGCAGCCAACCCTCGATCGCCGGTTGCTCCAGCACCGCCAAAGCGTCCGGTACCTGAGCCAGAAAATGGGCGGCCAAATCTTGTTGCGACAAGGCCAGCGTTTCGGCCCAGTGATGGATGAATTCTTGGGAGGCTTGATCCAGTTCGGCGATCGCCGCCAGCACCGCCGGCAAGCGCGGCTGGCTGGCGCGTGCGGCCTCGGCAATTAGGCTGAGGTCTTGCTGAATTTGCGCGGGGCTTAAAGCCTGCCCGCGCTGTGGGTGGCTGAGGTTGACCCTCCCCACCGCGACGGAGGCGGGCACTTAGAACACCGCGCTGGCGAGTTCGTGCACGGTTTGCAGCAACTCGGCGTCGTCGGTAAGGGCGTGGGCCACGGCGCTCGCGCAGGCGACACCCGGCGCCACGCCGCTGCCGATGAGCTTCGCCGCGTTCACCAGTAGCCGTGTGCTGGCGCCTTCTTCCAGCCCCGCACCCTTCAAATTACGGGTGTGCGCGCCAAATTTGACCAGCCGGGCCGCCATCTCTGGCCCCACATGGCCCTCGGTTTCCACAATGCGTCGCTCTAAATCAGGCTGTGGATAGTCGAACTCCAAGGCCACAAAACGCTGCCGGGTGCTTTGTTTCAAGTCTTTCAGCACGCTCTGGTAACCCGGATTGTAAGACACCACCAGACAGAACTCCGGCGGCACTTGCAGCAGTTCGCCTAGTTTGTCGATGGGCAGCAGGCGCCGGTCATCGCACAGCGGATGAATGACCACCGAGGTGTCTTTGCGCGCCTCCACCACTTCGTCGAGGTAGCAAATGGCGCCCATGCGTACCGCTTGCGCAAGCGGGCCGTCGAGCCATTCGGTCTGCCCCCCTTTCACCAGATACCGGCCGATGAGATCGGCGGCGGTGAGGTCGTCGTGGCAGGCAACGGTCACCAAAGGTCGCTTAAGGTACCAAGCCATATGGTGCACAAAGCGGGTTTTACCGCAGCCCGTGGGGCCTTTTAACAACACCGGCAATTGGTTGCGATAGGCCGCCGTAAAGACCTCGCGCTCGTTGCCCAGCACCTCGTAATAAGGCTCTTCGAGAATCATGCGATCGGCGGCGTGTTCTGCTGACAACAAGGGCGGCCTCGTGGGTAATGTGCGTGGGCGGTTGCGAGGGATAAGGGCCAAGTCCTGCGCATTGAATACGATAGGCGCGCGTGCGGGCAAGTCCCGCGTGCGCAGGGGCGGCGTAAATCTCTAGTGTGGGGGTTCAAAATGACTATAATGCCGCCGACTCTCGAGGCTACTTTTTTCAATCACCGCGAAGCCGCCTACTTAGGGCGAGTGAGATAGGCACCATGGATAACCATCAGAGCAACGCAGAACAAGACGCCGTATTCGTCCGTAATTTTGGCCTCGTGTTGGTGCTACTCACCGTGATCGGCATCGGCGTCTATGCGCTTGCCAACTTTGTTTATAGCGGCTTTCTCGTCACTCAGGATGCCCCAAACGCCGCCGCCGAACGCACCGCGCCGGTCGGCACCGCCAACACCAGCGGCGCACCTATCGCCGTCGCCAGCACGCTGGCAGTCCCGGCGTCTGCGGCCCCAGCGAGCGCCGCGCCAGCTGCCGCGGTGGCCGAAAGTGCTAACCCCGGGCAAACAACGTACGACGGCGCATGTTTTGCGTGCCACGCCACCGGTGCCGGCGGGGCACCCAAAATGGGCGACGTTGCCGCGTGGACCCCACGCATCGCGCAGGGCAAAGAAGTGCTATACACGCACGCCATCAACGGCTATGTGGGCAAGGCTGGCATGATGCCGGCCAAAGGCGGCCGCCCAGACATGAGCGACGACGCCATCAAGGCGGCCATCGATTACATGGTTTCCAAGAGCCAGTAGCCAGCGGTCACACGGGCGCTGGCCCGCGCCCGGTCGCTGACTTTGGCGGGAAAGATGGTGCCGCGGCCCACCATAGGGCCGGCTGCGCCAGAGTGGATCCCCGGTACGCCGGACTAAAGCCTGTCGCGGACTTCAGATACCACGCGACATCGACCACCCCTGAGCACAGTGCCAGCGGCAGACTGGTCTGCCGTGGTCAAACTCAACAGATTTCTAAGCCCGCGTAGGCTGCCACCAGCCACTTCATGCCGCTGCCGGCAAAATTCACCTGCACGCGGGTATGCGCGCCGCTCCCTTCTAAATGCAACACCACACCTTCGCCAAAAGTGCGGTGCTGCACCTGCTGCCCCAAGCGCAAACCATAGCCGCCGCGGTCTTCCAACACGGGCGATCGCGGCGTTGAAACCTGCCCGCCCAGACGCACTTCCTGCACGAGTTCGGCGGGGATTTCCCGCAGAAACCGCGAGGCTTGGGGATAGTAATCGCTGCCATGTAGACGACGGGATTCTGCATACGTGAAGGTGAGCTGACGCATGGCGCGGGTAATCCCCACATAACACAGCCGCCGCTCTTCTTCGAGCTGGGCCGGATCGCTCACCGAGCGCTGATGCGGGAACAGGCCTTCCTCCAAGCCCACCAGAAAAACGTTGCCGAATTCCAGCCCTTTCGCCGCATGCAAAGTCATCAGTTGCACGCTGTCTTCAAAGGCCGCCGCCTGTCCTTCACCAGATTCCAATGCGGCATGGCTGAGAAACGCCGACACCAGCGGCAGTTCTGCATCCTCTTGGGTAGGTTTGAAATCCCGCGCAGCACTCACGAGTTCTTCCAGATTTTCGATCCGGTCGAGACCCCGATCGCCTTTCTCCTTGCGGTAGTGATCAACCAGTCCACTGCGGGCCACCACCAGCTCGATCACCGACCCGAGCGCGCGCCCTTCCAAGGCCGCTGCCAGCTCATCGATGAGCCGCAAAAAATTCCCCAGAGCACCCGCCGCGCGGGCGCTGAGTTCGCGGTTGGTAATCAGGCGTTGCGCGGCTTCCCACAGGCTGATGCGCTCCAGACGGGCGGTCTGCCGTAGGTCTTCTAGGGTCTTATTACCAATGCCGCGCACCGGGGTATTCACAACCCGCTCGAAGGCGGGGTCGTCGCCGCGATGATTCGCCAAGCGCAGATACCCCAAGGCATCACGAATTTCGGCGCGCTCGTAAAACTTAAACCCACCATGCACGCGGTAGGGAATTTCCGCCTGCCGCAGCGCGTCTTCCAAGACGCGAGACTGCGCGCTAGTGCGATAAAGCAGGGCGCTTTCGTCATAACGACCACCGTGCGCGTGCCAGTCGCGCAGCCGCTCCACGCAGTAACGGGCTTCTTCTAAGTCGTTGAACGCGGCATATAAACGAATGAGATCGCCACGCTCGCCGGCAGTCCAGAGTTTCTTGCCCAAACGGGCGGTGTTGTTGCCAATGAGCGCATTGGCGGCCTCTAGAATGCTCCCGGTGGAGCGATAATTTTGTTCCAGCCGCACGATTTCGTGACGCGGATAATCTTGGCGAAACTGCTGCATATTCGCTACGCGTGCACCACGCCAGCTATAAATAGATTGGTCGTCGTCGCCCACCGCAAACACGTTGGCGCGTTCGCCAGCCACGAGCTTCAGCCACGCGTATTGAATGGCGTTGGTGTCTTGAAATTCGTCCACCAGCACTTGCTGGAAACGCTCCTGGTAGTGGCGCAATAGGCCGGGAGTGTCGCGCACGAGTTCATAGGCGCGCAGCAAAAGTTCGGCAAAATCGACCAAGCCCGTGCGCTGGCAGGTTTCTTCGTAAGCACGATAAATGTCGACCATGGTGGCCAGCGTCGAGTCGCCCGCCGTATCGATGTGCGAGGGCCGCTCGCCTTCGTCTTTGCGGCCGTTGATGAACCACTGGGACTCCTTGGGCTGCCACTGGCTGTCATCGAGATTCAGGCCCCGGATAATGCGTCGCACCAGCTTGTGCTGGTCGTCGTTGTCCATAATCTGAAACTGCTCGGGCAGTTGCGCTTCCCGCCAGTGGGCGCGCAGCAAACGGTGTGCGATGTTGTGAAAAGTGCCGACCCACATCCCGCTGGTGGGCCGCCCCAGCAGTGACTCAATACGCCCGCGCATTTCCGCCGCAGCCTTGTTGGTGAAAGTCACCGCCAGAATCCCCGAAGGGGCCGCCAGGCCGTTCTCCAAACAGTAAGCAATGCGGTGCACCAGCACCCGCGTTTTGCCGCTGCCGGCACCGGCCAGCACGAGGGTGTGGGGGGCTTCGCTAGCGACCGCCGCGCGTTGGTCCGCATTGAGCGGCCCGAGAATATCAGTGTGTTCCATCGCACGATTCTAACTCAGTGCCAGCCCGGCCTCGCCATGCACACGGCAAAGCGACCGCATCAGCTACACTGCAGGCCCCCACTTGGAATGCGGCCACGCCATGGATCAGCCACTCATCTCCAACGACTACGCGCTAGACGTCGCTGCCCTCGCCATCGCCGCCGCCGGGCGCGCAGGCTGCCAAGCGGCCGTATCCGTCAGCGCCGGCAATGGCTTGTCGATCGCCGTACGCAATGGCGAAGTGGAGGTACTCGAACAGCAACGGGATAAAACGCTGTCCGTGACCGTGTATCAAGGGCGGCGCAAAGGCAGCGCCACCACGACCGACTTCGCACGCGCGGCGGTAGAAGACACCGTCAGCGCCGCCGTGCGCATCGCCGCAGCGGCCGAGCCAGACCCTTACGCCGGGCTGGTCGACCCCGCCACACTCGCCCTTGAATATCCCGATCTCGACCTCGACCACCCGTGGTCGCTAGAGGCCGCCGACGCCATCGAACTGGCGCTGGAAGCCGAGGCTGCCGCCCGTGATGCGCATGCAGAAGTGCAGCAAGTGGATGAAGCGGCCGTGAGTCGTTATGCGGGGCTGCGGGCTTACGCCGACAGCCAAGGTTTTCGTGGCGCCTACCGCGCCACCCGCCATGGGTTGAGCTGCACCGTGGTGGGCGCGCGCGCCGGTGCGATGCAGCGCGGCTATTGGTTCACCACGGCGCGTCATGCGGCGGCGCTAGAGGCGCCGGCGGACATCGGTCGCCTCGCCACCCAACGCGCCATCGCCAAACTGGGGGCGCGCAAGATCACCACCCGCAAAGCGCCGGTCATTTTCGAAAACCGCATCGCCACGGGTCTCATCGGCCAACTGGTTGCGGCGGTGTCTGGGAGTAATCTTTATCGCGAGGCGAGCTTTTTGCGCGGGGCAGCTGGCACCCAAATTTTTCCGGACTTTTTGTCGATCGACGAGCAGCCGCACGTGCCGCGTGGGCTGGGCAGCGCGCCGTTTGACAGCGAAGGGGGGAGTACCCGCGCCCGTCCTTTGGTGGCCGCCGGCGTGCTCAATGGCTATGTGCTGGATGGTTACTCGGCGCGCCGTTTAGGCTTGGCGCCCACTGGCCACGCGGGGGGCGTTCATAACCTGCGGGTGAGCGATCAAGGGCAGGATCTGGCGGCCCTGTTGCGGCAGATGGATACCGGGCTGCTGGTCACGGATCTCATGGGCTTTGGCGTCAACCTGCTGACCGGCGACTATTCGCGAGGCGCCAGTGGCTTCTGGGTGGAGCGCGGTGAGATTTGTTTCCCGGTGGAAGAAATCACCATTGCCGGTAATTTGCGCGACATGTTCCGCACGCTGGTCGCCAGCGGCAATGATCTGGAACGGCGCGGCAGCGTGCACTGCGGCTCTTTGTTACTCGCCCAAATGACGCTCGCTGGCGATTGAACGCCACGGGTCACCCCAGCCTGCGCCCAACAACCCCCAGTCGGTACCCATGACAGCCTTATCTCCCGCTGCTGCCCGCGACCAAATGCAATCACTGCTCGACGCCGTGGGTCAGGTGCTGGTGGGCAAAACTCACGCCATCCAACTCACCCTGACGTGTCTTGTTGCGGGTGGCCATCTCTTGTTGGAAGACCTGCCGGGGGTCGGCAAAACCACCTTGGCACTCACGCTGGCGCGCTTGCTGGGACTGTCGTATCAGCGCCTCCAGTGCACCAGCGATCTGCTGCCGGCAGACGTCATCGGGGTGTCGGTCTACGACCGCCGCGACGGGTCATTTCATTTTCATGAAGGGCCGGTGTTCACTCAAATCCTGTTGGCAGACGAAATCAACCGCGCCACGCCGCGGGCACAAAGTGCCCTGCTAGAGGCGATGGAGGAGCGACAGGTCAGCGTGGAGGGGCGCACTCTGG
>CAIPNE010000262.1 GCA_903866355.1 uncultured Gammaproteobacteria bacterium | reverse complement strand
TTGCCTTGTCTTTTCGAGCCCAATCCGTACCATACGCGGCGTCTCAGGGTCGTTAGCTCAGTCGGTAGAGCAGTTGGCTTTTAACCAATTGGTCGCTGGTTCGAATCCAGCACGACCCACCATTTACCCCTCCCTAACCGTCGCAAATCGTTTCTAAAGCCCTGAAAACTGGGCTTTTTTTTCGCCTGCTGTGTCCATACCGTCGCACGACGTCGCTAGACATACCGCCAGATTTGGGGCTAGTTTTGGCGGTATCTGGGCGGTATCAAAAACAGATACCGCCAACCGATACCGTCAGGGGGGCTAGGATGGCACTGTCAGAAGTACGCATTCGCGCGGCAAAACCGCGAGAAAAAGCCTATCGAATGGCTGACAGCCATGGGCTTTATCTTGAGATTGCGCCACGCGGCGGCAAGTATTGGCGGTGGGCGTACAGATTCGCCGGTAAGCGCAAGCTGCTCGCGCTTGGCACCTACCCGCTGATTACCCTCGCCGTCGCCCGCACCAGGCGTGACGCCGCCCGCCGGCAGCTGGCCGATGGCATCGACCCTGGGGAGCTGAAGCAGGCCCAGAAGCTGGCAGGGGCTGAAGCCGCCGAAAACAGTTTTGAAGCTATCGCCCGAGAATGGCTGCTCCGATACAGCCCTACCTGGGCCGAGGCGAATGCCAAGCGCATCGCGCGGCTGTTCGAGCGCGACATATTCCCCCGCATCGGCCGGCAGGCCATCACGACACTTACCCCGCCCATGGTGTTGATGATGGCCAGGCGCATCGAGTCCCGTGGGGCGCTGGAGACGGCGCATAGGGCCATCGGTGCCGTGTCCCAGGTGTGTCGCTATGCCGTGGCCACCGGCAAAGCCCCAAGCGATCCCACGCGCGACCTACGGGGCGCCCTGCCGCAGGTGAAGTCCACACACTTCGCAGCGGTGACCGAGCCCAAGCGTGCCGGCGAGCTGCTGCGCCTGATTGATGGCTACACCGGCACCCACATAGTGCGCTGCGCCCTGGCGCTTGCGCCGCTGGTGTTCGTGCGCCCTGGTGAGCTGCGCCGGGCGAGGTGGGAGCACTTTGACCTCGAGGCGGCCGAGTGGCGGTATCGGGTAACCAAAACCGACGTCGACCACATTGTGCCGTTGAGCACGCAGGCCGTAGCGATCTTGCGCGACATCGAGCAGCTAACCGGCCGTGGCGAGCTGGTGTTCCCCGGCGTGCGCGACCGCAAGCGCCCGATGAGCGAGAACACACTAAACGGCGCCCTACGCAGCCTCGGCATACCGCAGGAAGAAATGAGCAGCCACGGTTTCCGAGCGATGGCCCGCACACTGCTGGATGAGGTGCTCGGCTATCGCATCGACGTCATCGAGCACCAGCTGGCCCACGCGGTGAAAGACCCGAACGGGCGCGCCTACAACCGCACCGCACATTTACCCGAACGCAAAAGAATGATGCAGGCCTGGGCGGATTATCTCGACCGCCTACGCAGCGGCGCCGACGTTGTTGAATTAGGCGGGCGCAGGAAAAGCGCTGCCAGCGAGGAGTAGTACCGGCACCCGCAGCGGTACTGCGGGTAATCGGGCCTGCCGTCGCAGCCACGGCGGCAGGCCCTAACCACACGACACCGAAAGGAGGTGCCACATGGCTAGGAGTGATTCTACGCAACCCGATATCGAGAGGCTGTATTCCGCGCGGGACGTTGCCGATATGGCGCGCTCGCAGCTCGATGAGCTTATTGCATTGTTCTGCGCGATTCGAGAATTAACCGAGGAGGACACGATGGCGCGCAGCCTGGCCGGCGTCGGCTGGACTCTGGCCGATAGATCGGCCGTCGCCCTAGACCGCGTGGCCGAGCGACTCGGCGCCGCCTGACCGACCCGCCCGGCGCGCTGTGCAATGCGGCCGCCGGGTATCTCCAAATATCTTGTCGCACAACGTGTGCGACAAGATCAGAAGCCGCAGGGAATCACCATGCCCAAAAGCCGCAAATCCCACACCCCAAAAGCACGCCCAAAAGCACCCGCGCGAGGCGAGTGGGTTAGCGATGAGTTGCCGCCTGCTGTACTCGAGCACGCCCGAAAAATCCGCGTGTACACCGGGCGCAGCCATCGGAAAATTTCGAATGAGGCGCTGCGCCAGATTGGTGAGGCTTTCAGCATGTACCGCCAAACCTCAACCCCACCGCCGCAGCTCAATGTGTCGAAAGCCGGCGAGCTGCGGGAGGTTATCGCCGACCTGTTCGCCCGCATCGATGGCATCGATGACGGGCTGGCCCTGGCGCTTGCTGTCGCCTGGCAGCGGCGCCACTACGACGGCCGCGCTTTTGCCGCATCGGATGTGTCGGCAGACTCAAGCCAATGGGGAAAAAACCGCGCGACGTTGACGCGCATATTGCTGGTGGAAATCGAAAGCCCCCCGGCACAAGCGCGGGCTGCCAATTTCGACGGCTGGCCCGCAGCGCGGCAGTGGCTACACATGCTCGATGCCGGGCTGCAGGACGTTATCGAATCGGCCCCCGCTGTGAATCAGGGCGGCCGCCCTAGGCTTACGGGCGCTCGCGACCGCCTGCTAGCCGCTGTGGCGCAGGCGCTGGCCGAGGATGGCATAGCCACCAACCGCGCAGCGGAGAAAGCTGGCGACATTCTAGAAGCCGCAGGCATTCGAGCGCCAACCGATGCGCGACGGCTGAAAACAGCGGCAAAAGCTGGTGTGCACAAACCCCGCGCAAAGCGGCGAAGTTTGCGCACCGCTAAGTCTTAGAGCCTCTTGCAAGCTGGCACCACGTCCCAAGACATGGAGCCAACATGCAAACCCGACTGCTACGTTTACCGGAAGTCTCGGCGAAAACCGGCCTGCCAAGATCGACGATCTACCGCAAAGTCGCTCAGGGAAATTTCCCGCGCATCCGTAAATTGGGCGAGCGCACGAGCGCTTTTGTGGAGTCCGAAATCGATGAGTGGATTCTCGCCCGCGTCGATTGCGCCGACCGCTGCGCCGCACCACCGCCCCGCCGCAGCAAAGCAGGGGGGGCACCGTGAGCGCCTCACAGCATCGATGTGCGCGCTGCGGCACCGACAAGCTGTCACCGCATAACGCTGTGTGCCTGGGCTGCGCCACGCGGCGCTGGTGCGCGCCGTTCAGCCGCTCCTGTGAACTGTTCCGGCTGCGCCTGGTGCAGGGCAGCCGCCGAGGGGTTGAGTCGTGAGCGCGGTAAGCCGCCACGCACGCGCATCGCTAGCAGCCTCTGAGCTTGCCGCGTGGACGCTAACCCAAGAATTCCGAAGCCTCGGCATTGAGGCGCTGCCAGCGCTCGCTAGGATGGCGCTCGACTACAGCAACGAGGCGAACGCCGCAGCGGCTCGGGCGCGAGCCCATCGTGCCCTGCGCCGCCTGCTACGCGACCAGCTCGCCGCCAGCCTCTCAGTTGAGAGGGCGCCTCAATGATGGGGCACAAATTCCACGCCCTGGCCGAAGCACTTGATGGTGTGCGCTGGGATAAGTCTGGCAATTCATTCAACGCGATTTGCCCATCCGCGCACTCGACTCGATCGCAGTCTCTTTACGTGCGCGCCGTCGATGACCGAATCCTAATTCACTGCCACAAGCTATGTGGCGCCGCCAGCGTGCTCGACGCCCTCGGCTTGGATTTCGCCGCACTGTTCCCCGACCGGCCCGCCGACCATCGCATCCGGCGTGCGCCGCCGCTGCCATATCGAGAGGCGTTACTCGGGCTCGACCATGAGGCCGCTGTGGTGAGCGTCTGTGCCGCCCGCCTAGAGCAGGGCATCCCCCTCACCGCCGCCGACCTCGACCGCCTGGTGCTGGCTGCCCAGCGCATCGATGCCGCGCGCAGAATCACGAGGACCCCGATATGAGCAAGACGATTGCCGCGCTGGCCCTGCTCGATGAATACGCCGCCCGAGCGCCAGGCTTCGCCGCCGTTACAGCGGCCGAGCTGCTGGCCTACGACTTCCCCGCCCGTGAGCTTCTGCTCGCGCCCTGGCTACCGTCGCAGGGGCTGGCGATGGTTTACGCGCCGCGTGGAATCGGCAAAACCCATTTCAGCCTCGGCGTGGCCGTCGCCGTCGCATCGGGCGGCACGTTCCTAAATTGGCAGGCGCCCCGGCCGGCCGGCGTGTTGTTCCTCGACGGGGAGATGCCCGGCGTAGTTTTGCAGGAGCGCCTCGCCGCTATCGTCGCCAGCACGGGCCGTGAGCTGGCCGCCGAGCTGAAGTTTGTCACGCCAGACCTACAGGCCCACGGCACACCGAACTTAGCCGACCCGCTCGATCAGGAGCGCATCGAGCCGCTGCTCGATGGTGTCTCGTTAATCATCATCGACAACATCGCCACGCTTGCCCACGGCGGCAGAGAGAACGAGACCGAGGCCTGGCTACCCGTGCAGGGCTGGGCGTTGCGGCAGCGGGCTGCTGGGCGTTCTGTGCTGTTCGTTCACCACGCCGGCAAGAGCGGGAACCAGCGCGGCGCATCGAGCCGCGAGGATGTGCTGGACACTGTGGTGTCACTGAAGCGCCCGGGCGATTACGACCCCGCCCAGGGCGCGCGCTTCGTCGTTACGTTTGAGAAGTCCCGAGGCTTCCACGGTGACGATGCCAAGGGCTTCGAGGCCAGCCTCACCACCGATGCGGCCGGCGCCCAGGCGTGGGCCGTGGCCGACTTGGA
>CAIPNE010000261.1 GCA_903866355.1 uncultured Gammaproteobacteria bacterium | reverse complement strand
TCTGCTGCTGCCGGTGTTGAGTCAGTTGGGGCTGTTCTACGATGACTTTCCAGTCTCCCATGACCTGCTCACACCACCCGCCACGCTAGCGGCGTTACTGGCGCTGGGCGCGCTGGTGGTCGCGGCACTGGGTCTGCGCAAGCGGCTGCCGTGGTTGACGTTTGGGGTGTGCTGGTTCCTCGCCGGACACGCGATGGAATCGAGTTTCATCATGCTGGAAATGGTGCATTTGCATCGTAATTATCTGGCCTGCCTAGGGCCTCTGTTGGCAATCGCGGTGGGCCTGAACGCAAGGCTTACGCCCACCCACCCGCGTCTGGCCGGGTTTGCCGCCGGCGCACTGTTGGCGGGGCTTGCGTTGGTGAGCGCCGTGCGCGCGGATCAATGGCGCGATCCGCTCTCTTTGGCGAGTTATGAGGTGCGCCATCGGCCCGACTCGGCGCGGGCCAATTACGAAGTGGGACGCCTGCTCTCGGACGCCGCGATTGCCCTTCAGCAACCGACGCTCAACGAGGATTCGGCGCGTTATTTGTGGCGCGCGGTGGCGCTGGCGCCGCAAGACATCGGCGCGCTGATAGGCTTGGGCATGTTGGCCCATGGCCCGTTCCCGCCAGAGGTTGTTGCCGAGTTGACGCAACGTCTGAGTCAGCGGCCGCTGCTAACCACCGAAACGCCCTATCTCAAAGCGCTTATTACCTGCCTGCAAACGCAACGCTGTGCGCCGTCGACCGCGCAAGTCATGGGTTTGTTCGGCGTCATTCTCAACCAACCCGGTTTAACCCCTGGCGTGAAAGCGGATGTGTTGGCAATTCTCGGGATGTACTACGCCCAACAATTAGGCGATATCGACGCCTGTGTGCGACTCATGCGTGAGGCGGTGGAATTGCAGCCAAACACCGCTTATTTGCGGATCAATCTGGCTCAGGCGCTGCTTTTTATTCCGGATTTGGTCGCGGCCGAAGCGCAATTGGCGGCGGCCGAGCGCCTTGACCGGCTAGGGGTAGAAGCGGCACGCTTGGTCCGTATCCGCGCCGACATCCAGACGTCGCGAACTCTCCCCTCCGCCGCCGGGAATGCGCCCACACCGCCATGAACACCGACTCCTTATTGCCGTCTTTACCAGCCGGCGAATTCTCTCTCGAAACCCGCCTGTCCATCGTGTTGCCCGCTAAAAATGAGGCCGCTTCGCTTCACACCCTGCTGCCGCAGCTCAAGGCGCTGTATCCCGCGGCAGACATCCTTGTGGTCGACGATGGCTCCACGGACGACACGCGCGCGGTGTGCGCCGCGCACGCGGTGCGCTGTGTGGTACATGCCTACACGATGGGCAACGGTGCGGCCGTTAAGTCCGGCGCGCGCGCGGCACTCGGGGAGGTCATTTGTTTTATGGATGCCGACGGCCAGCACGCGCCGGCGGACATCGCACGGTTGTTAGCCAAATTGGCCACCGGCTACGAGATGGTGGTGGGCGCGCGCTCACGGCACTGCCACGCCAGCGTGGGCCGGCGCTACGCCAACGCGTTCTACAATTTTTTTGCCAGCTGGATGACCGGGCAGAAGGTGGAAGACCTGACTTCTGGTTTTCGGGTGGTGCGGGCCAGTAGCTTCCGGGAGTTTTTGTATCTGCTTCCCAACGGTTTTTCGTACCCGACCACCAGCACGATGGCGTTTTTTCGCGGCGGGTATCAGGTTGCTTACGTGCCCATTCAGGCCAGTCGCCGAATCGGTAAGAGCCATCTCAAACCACTCCAGGACGGGCTGCGATTTTTGTTGATAATTTTTAAAGTGGGGACGCTTTTTTCGCCGCTCAAGGTGTTTTTGCCCGTGAGCCTAGGTTTTTTCCTGCTCGGCGCGGGCTATTACGGCTACACGTTTGTGACCGAGCATCGGTTCACCAATATGAGTGCGCTGCTGCTCTCCAACGCCATCCTGATTTTTTTGATCGGCTTAGTGTCCGAGCAAGTCACCACGCTGCTCTATCGAGATAGTCGCTGAATCCTGCGTGAGTCTTCACTGTGGCGTGGTCGAACGTGCGGCGCGCCGGCCAAACTTAGCTCGATAACACCCGCACGGGATGCTCGCGCAGGATCTCGAGCATGACCGGAAAAATTTTGGGCGTGGCGGCGACGACGTCTCCTTGGCGCATCATGTCTTGGTCTGGGTAGGGCGGGCCGATCATCCCACCGGCCTCTTGGACTAGCAGCAAGCCGGCGGCAATGTCCCAAGGTTTTAGACCGAATTCCCAAAATCCGTCCAACCGGCCGGCCGCCACGTAAGCGAGGTCTAGGGCCGGGGATCCGCCGTTGCGCACGCCGTCCACCCGGTGGAGGAATTTGGAGAACGACAGTAGATAGGGATCGATCAGACGATCGTCGCGCACCGGGAAGCCTGTGGCCAGCTGGGCGGCCTCCAAGGCGCGACACCTGCTGACGCGTAAGCGCCGGTTGTTGAGTTGGGCACCACTGCCACGCGTCGCGGTGAAAAGTTCGTCGCGCAGCGGATCGTAGACCACCGCCTGTTGGACTTCGCCACGAAACTCTAAGGCGATCGAGACCGCCACCTGGGGATAGCCATGAAGATAATTCGTCGTGCCATCCAGGGCGTCGATGATCCACACAAAATCGCTGTTGCCGCTGCCGCCGGATTCCTCGCCTAGAAACTGGTGATCGGGATAGGCGGTGCGCAGCGTGTCGATGGCGACCATTTCTGCGTCGCGGTCCACGCTGCAGACGTAATCTCGTCGGCCTTTGAGACTGACGTCGAGGGCGTCGACGCGCTCGATATTGCGGAGGATCACGGTGGCCGCGCGGCGCGCGGCGCGCACCGCGATATTGAGCATAGGGTGCATGGAATGGGCCTTTCAGTCGCGGGTGGCCAAGGGCCGGCTGCACGGCACCGGCCACAGAGCCCGGCGCGCGCGCTAGAATGACGCTGGATTCTACCGGATAAGCCGAACCCTGCGTGTCAAAGTCCTTAAACGAACTGTCATCTGCCGCCACCTTGCTCGCGCGCACCCGTATTGTTTTGGTGGAGACCTCGCACCCCGGCAATATTGGGGCGGCGGCGCGCGCCATGAAAACGATGGGACTGCGGCAGCTCGTGCTGGTACGACCCCGCCAGTTTCCGGCGGCAGAAGCCACCGCACGCGCGTCTGGTGCAGACGATGTGCTAGCCCAAGCTTTGGTGGTGGATACGCTTGCTGAAGCCGTTGAGGAGTGCGGCATCATTGTGGGCACCACCGCGCGCCCGCGCTATCTGGAATGGCCGGTGACGCCACCGCGCGAGGCGGCCGAATGGGCGGCGGCGCAAGCGGGTGACGCGCAGGTGGCGATTGTCTTTGGGCGTGAACAAACAGGGCTGTCTAACGACGAACTGAGGCTTTGTCAGCGCGCGATTCGCATTCCTACGGCCGCCGACTTCAGTTCCCTGAATCTGGGGCAAGCGGTACAAATCTGCGCCTACGAATGGCGTCTGGCAGATTTGTCTGGGGTTGCAGCCGAACTGCCCACGAGCGAGCCACTGGCGACCGGGGCCGAGCTCGCAGGTCTGATTGCCCATGCCAAAGCCACCATGACGCGGGTGGGCTATCTCAACCCCGCGCGCCCTAAACGCTTGCCCGATCGCCTAGCGCGGCTGGTCGGTAGTGGGCAGTTACGGCACAGCGAGGCGCAAATTCTGCGGGGGTTCCTCACCGCGATCGACGAGGCGCTGGCCGAAACGTAGCCCTGCGCGCTAGAGCGCGTTGAGGTAGGTCAACGGCCCGGCACTGTCGCCCGCACGGATGTGGCCAATGACTCGCCCGGATTCGCCGTGTTTGGCGAGGGTGGTTTGTACCGCGGCCACGTCCGCCGCGCGCACCACCATCAGCATGCCCATCCCACAGTTGAACGTGCGGAGCATTTCGGCGTCGCTCACCGGCCCGTGCTCACGCAACCACGCAAAAATGGGTGGCAATGTCCACGCGGAGAGGTCGATTTCAGCGTGTATCCCCGGGGGTAGTACGCGGGGCAGGTTGTCGGTGATGCCACCGCCCGTGATGTGGGCCAGTCCCAACACCGTATGGCTGGCGATGGTCTTGAGCAGTGCTTTGACATAAATGCGGGTGGGGGCCAGCAAGGCCTCACCCAGCGTGCGGCCGTCAAAGGATGTGCTCAACGCAAGGCCACTATTGCTCAGGATTCGGCGTACTAGCGAATACCCATTGGAATGGATGCCTGTGGAAGCCAGTCCCAAAATGGCGTCGCCGGCCGCGATTTGACTGCCATCGATGAGGCCTGAAGCCTCGACCACGCCCACGCTAAAACCCGCCAAATCGTAATGGCCGGGCGCGTACATGTCGGGCATCTCGGCGGTTTCCCCACCCAAGAGTGCGCAACCAGCTTGCCGACAGCCCTCGGCAATCCCTTCGATCACGCTGGCGGCGGTGGTGAGGTCTAGTTTGCTGGTAGCGAAATAGTCGAGAAAAAACAGCGGTTCGGCACCTTGCACAACGATGTCGTTCACACACATGGCCACCAGATCGATGCCGATGGTGTCGTGGCGATTTAGGTCGATGGCGATTTTCAGCTTGGTCCCCACGCCGTCGGTAGACGATACCAACAACGGCTCGCGGTATTGGTCAGATGGCAGGCGGAAGAGGCCCCCAAATCCTCCCAATCCGCCGACTACGCCTGGTCGCAGCGTGGCTTTGGCAAATGGCTTGATACGTTCAACGAGCGCCGCGCCGGTGTCGATATCGACACCGGCATCGCGGTAACTGAGGGAGGGCGGTGCTTTATCATTCATGTGGGCATGGTAACGGGGGGGCATGGGGGGCGTAAACTGGAGGTCCCTTTGGCGCTTCCCTTGACTTCAAATACGCCTTTGCCTAGCGTCGCCCCATGATTTTCCGCCAACCCTTTGCGCTGTTACTGGGCGTGCTGCTTTGCGTGCCCGCGATGGCCACTTCTGTGGAGGGGCTGTATGGGACCGAGGTGCCGGTCAGCGACCGCTCGATCGCGGCCACCGACCGCGGTGTGGTACAGGCGCTGGCGGTCGTTTTGGTCAAGCTCACCGGCAATAGCGCCACCGCCACCGATGCTCGCGCGCGCCCGTTGCTCGCTCGGGCACGCAGTTTTGCCACTGTGGTTGGGCAGGCCCAAACGGGGAACGCAGTGGATGGTTATCGGCTGCGGGTAGATTTTGATCCGGCAGCACTCGCGGCCGCACTCCGCGAGCGTGGTTTTATCTTGTGGGCAAAAGAGCGACCCCGTCTGCAGGTGGGATTAGCGAGCATAGACGCCGCTGGTCAGCCCCTACCATTAGACGCCGCCGTCGTGACGGCGATTGACCAACAGGCGGCCTCGCGGGGTTTGCCACTCACGCGCTTGCCCGCGCCCCGCCCGCCGGCCACCCCCGACACAGGTGCTTGGTTGGATGCCTTGTTGGGCTTGGGCAGTGACCCGATTCCGAGTGGTGCCGCGCCGCAACTTGCCGGCGTGTTGCGTGCCACGCCTGAGGGCCAGTGGACGGGCGACTGGCGGGTGGTTGTCGATGCGCAAACCACGGCTTGGGTTGCCAGTGACGCCAGCCTTGAGGCACTCGTGCGGGGCGCCCTTAACCGCGCGGCCGATCGGGTGGCTGCGCATTACGCCGATCCGGCGATTTTTGGTGGCGCGCTGGCAAGCTTCACCTTGCGTGTGCAGGGCCTGCGCAATGCCGCTGATTATGGCCAGATGCTGCGGCTCCTGCGTGAAATGGACGCCGTCCAACGCTTGGAAGTCGCACAGGTCAGTGGTGATCAAATCCAGTTGACGGTGACCGCGCGTGGCGGCTTACCGGCGTTGGCACAGAGCCTGTTGCTACACCCTCAACTCTCGCCACTTCCCAATCAACCAGCAATCTACCAGTGGGTGACCCCATGAATTCTCCGATCGAGCTTTCGGATTCCCAACAATGGCGGATGCTGGCAGCGGTTGGCGGCTTCGCTTGGCTGCTGTATTTGCTCGGCCCCGTGTTGGCCCCGTTTTTGACCAGCGCCTTGCTGGCCTATCTGGGCGACCCCTTGGTAGACCGCCTAGAACGGCGGGGTTTGTCACGCATGCCCGGGGTGGTGATTGTCTTCGTCAGTATGCTGTGCGCCGCCGTGCTGGGGTTGGTCATCGTGCTGCCCGCGCTAGAACAGCAGGTGGCCGTGCTGGTTGGCAAACTGCCCGCTTTGCTGGTGTATGTGGACGAGAAGGTGCTGCCGTGGTTGTCCCAGCATTTCAATTTTAAACTCGATTTAAACGCCACGGCGCTGCGCGATCAGCTCACCGGGCACTGGCGTGAAGTGTCCACGGTGGCCAGCAATGTGCTGCTTCAACTGGGGCGCTCCAGCCAAGCGCTGCTGGGCTGGCTGAGCTTTGTGCTGTTGGTGCCCGTCGTGACCTTTTATTTGCTGCGCGATTGGGATTTTTTGCTGGCCGAGTTTCGCAAACTGCTGCCGCGCCGCTACGAGCCACGCCTCGTGGCGATCGCTCAGGAAATTGACAGCGTGCTGGCCGAATTTCTGCGCGGCCAACTAACCCTCATGGCGGTGATGGCGTGCGCCTACACGTTGGGGCTGTGGGCTGTGGGCTTAGAACTGGCTTTCTCGATCGGCGTTATCGCCGGTCTGGTGAGTTTTGTGCCCTATCTCGGCGTTATCGTGGGCCTGCTGTTGGCCGGGATTGCCGTGGTGCTGCAATTTGGCGACGTCTGGCATCTGGTGGCCGTTTTGGGTGTTTTCGGCGTGGCGCAGTCACTAGAGGGCATGGTGCTCTCACCCCTGCTCGTCGGCGAGCGCATTGGATTGCACCCCGTTGCGGTCATTTTTTCCGTGCTTTCTGGTGGTCAGTTGTTCGGCTTTGTGGGCGTGTTGCTGGCCCTGCCGGTGGCCGCCGCCGTGGTGGTCCTGCTGCGCCACTGGCGCAACGACTACCAGCGTAGCGCGCTGTATACCGGTGCGCCGCCAACCGACGAATGAACGCCCACACCTCGGATGAACACTGGCGCCAACTCACGCTAGGCCTGTTCCGTCGACCCGTGATGAGCTTTGAGAGTTTTTACGCTGGACCCAACCTAGAAGCCACGCGCGCTTGCGCCCAGTGGGCCGCCGGTATTGGCCCTGGGTGCCTGTTGCTCTGGGGTGGCGGGGAGTCGGGTAAGTCGCATCTGCTGCAGGCGGCGGTAGGGGCGGTGGTTACCCCTGATGTTCCCACCATGTACTTGCCCCTGCGTGAAGCGGTGCGGTATGGCCCGATGGTGTTAGAGGATCTCGACGGCCTCGCGGCCCTGTGTTTGGACGACCTAGAGTGCGTCGCCGCCGACCCTGCCTGGGCGCAGGCCTTATTCGATCTCTACAACCGCCTGCAACTGAACGGCCGGCGTTTGCTGATGAGCGCGACGGCCGCGCCGCACGAGCTGCCCATTGCACTGCCGGACCTGCGATCCCGACTGGCGGCGTCCTTGATCTATCACTTAGAGGCGCTGGGTGACGAGGACAAAAATCGGGCCCTGACGAACGCTGCCGCCCGGCGCGGCATGGTGATGTCCGAAGGCGTGGCGCAATTCTTGTTGCGACGGCTGCCACGCGATTGGGCGGGCTTACAGACGGCGCTCGAGGAACTCGATCGCACCGCGCACAGCGCTGGACGCGTGCTCACCGTGCCTTTTGTGCGCACCACTTTGCGCTTGGGAGACTAGCGGAGACCGCCGCTCAGACGCTCAGACGCGCGGCGAGGTGGGCGAGCCGGCGACCCAGCGCTGTGCACAATTCACGTTCCGCGGTGCTCAACGCGCGCTCGTCGTTGGCCCCGGCCACGTGACTGGGCCCATAGGGCGTGCCGCCAGTGGTCGTGCTGAGCAAGGCGGGTTCGCTATAGGGCAGGCCTACGATCACCATGCCGTGATGGAGTAGGGGCAGCATCATCGTGAGTAAGGTACTTTCTTGCCCACCGTGCAGGCTGGCGCTGGCGGTAAATACCGCGGCGGGTTTATCGATGAGCGCGCCAGAAAGCCATAAGTCGGTCGTGGAATCCCAAAAAGCTTTCATGGGCGCGGCCATATTGCCGAAACGGGTGGGTGAGCCCAGCGCCAGGCCCGCGCAGTCCCGCAGATCGTCTTTGGTGACGAAGGGCGGGCCGTCGTCCGGAATGGCGTCGGGCGCCGCACCCCATGGCGGTACTGTCCGCAAACGTGCCGTGCTGCCGGGCACGCTGAGTATCCCGCGGGCGATGTGATCGGCCATCGCGGCGACGTGCCCATGGCGACTGTAATAGAGCACCAAAACCTCTGACATGCGGGGAGTCCTTAACGGTTAAACGGGTGCGTCCCGGGTGACTGGGATTGGCTTAGACAGTCCCAGCCGGCGGGTTGCACCCACCGGTAACCGTGGTTACCGGCGAAGCTTAGGGTTGGTGGTCGAGGGCCGTCGCCGTCGCCGCCGGGTTTGACCGACGGCGCTGGGCGTGCAGCTCCCCGCGTGGCTTCAACCGGCCAGCAGCTGGTTTTTAATCAGCGCGATGGCGTCCTCCAGCGGCAGGTCTTGCGCCGTCTCGTCGGTGCGCCCTTTGTACTCTACCGTGCCGCGCTCTAGCCCGCGGTCGCCGAGCACCAAGCGGTGGGGTATGCCGATGAGTTCCAAATCGGCAAACATGACGCCGGGACGCTCGTTGCGGTCGTAGAACAAAACATCCAGCCCTTCCGCCTTTAACCGCACGTAAAGCGCTTCTGCCGCCGCGCGGAGGGTGGCCGATTTGTGCATATGGATGGGCGCAATGGCGATGGTGAATGGCGCGATCGCGGCTGGAAACACTATCCCTTTGGCGTCGTGATTTTGTTCGATGGCGGCCGCCACGATGCGTGAGACACCAATGCCGTAGCACCCCATCTCGAGCGTCACAGCGCGGCTTTTTTCGTCGAGCACAGTGGCTTTCATGGCTTCGCTGTACTTGGTGCCCAGCTGAAAAATGTGACCCACC
Organism: uncultured Gammaproteobacteria bacterium; assembly: GCA_903866355.1. GTDB lineage: Bacteria > Pseudomonadota > Gammaproteobacteria. Next base: position 1,763 of record CAIPNE010000261.1, on the reverse strand, counting down.
TCGATGCCTCGTTTGATTTCGAGTTCGCCCTGCCCGTCAGGGCTGGGATCGCCGGCCACCACATTGCGTAAATCAGCCACCAGCGGTTCGGGTAAATCACGGCCCCAGTTCACGCCCTGCAGGTGCTTGCCCGCGACATTCGCGCCGCACACAAAATCGGCTACGTGCGCCGCCGCTTGGTCCACGATGAGGGTGATAGGGCAGCCAAGCGGCCCCAGGGTGCCGGGTCCGCAGCCAAAAGCGGCCGCAATTTCTGGCGGTTTGGCAAAACGCAGCGGGCTCGCCACGGCTGGCAATGCCTGCGCCTTCACCGCGTTTAGCTCATGGTCACCGCGCAGCACCAGCGCCACTAAGGTGTCGTTTTCGCCAGCGACCACCAATGTTTTGAGACATTGCGCGGCGCTAACCCCGAGGAAGCTCGACACTTCCTCGATGGAATGCTGGGTGGGCGTGGCGGCCTCGCTCAGGTTGGCCTGGGGCGCTGGGCGGGGACCGGCTGGTGCGGGGGCGGGCACCATTTCGACATTGGCGGCAAAGTCGCCGCTAGTGGAGAAGGCGATGAGGTCTTCGCCGGCGTCGGCCAGCACGTGGAATTCGTGGGACTTCGATCCGCCAATATTGCCGGTGTCGGCCAATACCGCGCGCCACGACAAGCCAATACGCTCGAAAATACGGCTGTAACTGGCGTACATCTGTTGGTAGGTTTCTTCCAACGAGGCGCGGTCGAGATGGAACGAATAGGCATCTTTCATGAGAAATTCGCGCGCCCGCATGATGCCAAAGCGCGGCCGTATTTCGTCACGGAATTTGGTCTGAATCTGGTAGAAATTAACCGGGAGCTGCTTATAGCTTTTGACCTCGCGCCGCACGATGTCGGTGATCACTTCTTCGTGTGTGGGGCCTAGGCAAAACGGGCGCTCGTGACGATCGCTGAAGCGCAGCAGTTCCGGGCCGTAGTGGTCCCAGCGCCCCGATTCCTGCCACAACTCTGCTGGCAGCACCCCGGGCATCAGCACTTCCTGGGCGCCGGCGCGCTCCATCTCCTCCCGCACCACGGTTTCCACTTTGCGCAAGACGCGCAGACCAAGTGGTAGCCAGGTGTAAACGCCGGCGGCAAGTTGGCGCACCATTCCCGCCCGCAACATGAGCTGGTGGCTGATAACTTCGGCGTCGGCGGGAGATTCGCGCAAAGTGGGCAGTAGGAGATTGGAAATTCGCATGGGGTTTGGCTCTATTCAGGGAGTGGCGGGGGTTCACCGCAGGTTGCCGCATTCTCGACACTCGCGGCCCGGCACGCAACGCCAGCCCGGTGGCGCGGGGCGCCGGCTTGCTGGTTTTCGCCCGTGAGGTGGCTGTGCAGCGCCATCACGATCAGTCTTGAACCAGTGGTCAAATCGCTTTATGGTGCTAGCCCCTCGGCGCTAGTCCATCGCCTTGGAAAACCGCCGCGCCAGACTCAAGAGGTCCTTGGCACAGAACGCCTCCAACTGCCGTCACCCCGGTCGTTAGGCGGCAATCTCGGCGCTTACTACAACCCAGTGAGGAATCCATCATGAGTGATCCAATCCGGGGCGCCGACATCCTAGTCCGCGCTCTAATCGACGAAGGCGTAGAGTTTCTGTTCGGCTATCCGGGTGGCGCTGTTCTCCACATCTACGACGCCCTCCACCAGCAAGAAAAAATCAAACATATTTTGGTCCGCCACGAACAGGGCGCGACCCACGCTGCGGATGGCTATGCCCGCGCCACGGGCAAGCCGGGCG
>CAIPNE010000260.1 GCA_903866355.1 uncultured Gammaproteobacteria bacterium | reverse complement strand
GGCATCGGCTCTTATGCAATCGAGGCGCTGGTGGTGTCTGATTACGCTGCGGTACAGGGTTTTGTGCTGGCGATGGCGGTATTGTTTGTCACGCTGAATCTGGCGATCGACATTCTCTATACCCTTATTGATCCGCGTATAGGCATGGAGGGCAGGGCATGAGCGCTTTAGCTGGAGTATCCGTTGGCCACCAGCGCCAGACCCCGGCCTGGCAACGCCAGTGGCAGCACTTTCGCTATGTCACCACTGCGAATCCGGTCACCTTGCTGGCCTTTATTGGCCTCGGCGTGATGATCGCGGTGGCGATCCTCGGCCCCTATTTGATTCCTTACGACCCGCTCGCCAGTCTGGCGGAAAAGGCGCTCAAACCACCCAGTCTTGAGCATTGGTTTGGGACCGACCAACTGGGCCGTGATGTGTTTTCGCGGGTGGTGGTGGCGACCCGGCTTGATTTGTTGATTTCCGTCTCGGCCGTCGCCTTGTCCTTTGTAGTCGGCGCGGCAATCGGCGCCGCAGCAGGGTATTGGGGGGGCTGGTTTGATCAGCTCTCCGGCCGCCTGCTCGATACCATCATGGCGTTCCCGCTGTTTGTGCTGGCCATGGGTATCGTCGCCGCGGCCGGAAACACGATACAGAATATCGTCATCGCCACCGCCATCATTAATTTGCCCTTTTATGCGCGGGTGGCCCGCGCCGAGGTGGCGATCCGGCGTAACGCAGCCTATGTGCAAGCAGCCCGACTCTCTGGAAGCTCGGACCTGCGCCTGCTTATCTGTACGATTTTTCCCAATACGCTGCCGCCAATGATGGTGCAGCTTTCGCTCAATATGGGGTGGGCGATCCTGAATGCAGCTGGTCTGTCGTTTATCGGTCTGGGCGTGCGCGCACCAACGGCCGAATGGGGCATCATGGTTGCGGAAGGTGCCAATTTCATTATCTCCGGCGAATGGTGGCTGGCGTTGTTTCCCGGCGCCGCCCTGATGCTGGCGGTGTTTACGTTTAATTTGCTGGGTGACGGTCTGCGCGATCTCGTCGATCCGGCGCGGCGAACCTGAGGTTAGGCACATGAATCCTGCGTTATTGGAGGTCACCGATTTACGGGTTGAATTCTCAACGCGCCGCGGCACGGTTGCAGCGGTTGAGGCGGTCAATCTGCAGCTGCACAAGGGCGAAACGCTGGGCATCGTCGGTGAATCCGGATCCGGAAAGTCGGTGACGTCGTATGCCGTGATGAGAATACTCGACAGGGCGGGGCGTATCGCCGGCGGGCGCATTATTTTTAATGGCATGCGACTCGATGACGCTGATGAACGGCTGATGAATGACCTGCGTGGCCGCGAGATTTCCATGATCTTCCAAAATCCGCGAGCCGCATTGAATCCAATCCGCTCGATCGGTTGCCAGATCGAGGACGTCTTGATCCGTCATGCGCAGGCGACGCGCCACACAGCGCGGGACAAGGCAATCGCGTTGCTGGACCGCGTGCGTATCCGCGAGCCCGAAAAACGGTATCACGCCTATCCGTTCGAACTGTCGGGCGGCATGTGTCAGCGCGTAGTGATTGCCATCGCACTGGCCTGCCGACCGCAGTTATTGATTGCGGACGAGCCCACCACCGGTTTGGATGTGACGACGCAACGCGCGGTGATGGAGCTGATGCGCGAACTGACCCGCTCGGCCGGCATGTCGACCTTGCTGATTACCCATGATTTGGGGCTCGCCGGCGAGTTCTGCGATCGTATTCTGGTGATGGAAAAGGGCCGGGTGGTTGAAATGAACGAGACGGTGGCGTTGCTAACGG
>CAIPNE010000259.1 GCA_903866355.1 uncultured Gammaproteobacteria bacterium | reverse complement strand
TGGCGCACTTTCTCGCCGCCGATTTCGGACAAACGGGCCGTAAATTTGCCAGCCGCCGCCGTCATATCCGCCTCGACCGACCAATATTCTCGCGGATTAAATTTCTCGATATCCGCCTCGCGCTCGCAGATCAGCCGTAACGCCGGACTCTGTACGCGACCAGCCGACAAGCCGCGGCGGATTTTCTTCCACAATAACGGGGACAGATTGAAACCAACGAGGTAGTCCAGCGCCCTACGGGCCTGTTGAGCGTTGACTAAGTCGGTGGAGATCTCGCGTGGATTGGCCACTGCTTCGGCGATCGCACGCGGGGTGATTTCGTGAAAAACCACCCGACAGACTTTTTTACCCTGCAGGGCTTTGCGCTCTTTCAGTAATTCCAGAATGTGCCAAGAAATAGCCTCGCCTTCGCGGTCAAGGTCGGTGGCTAGATAGAGGGTGTCGGCTTTTCTAGCCGACTTGGTAATGGCATCGACGTGCTTTGCGTTTCTCTCGATAACCTCGTAGGTCATCGAGAATTGATTCTCTGGGTCGACTGCGCCTTCTTTAGGTTGCAAATCCCGGACATGCCCATAAGACGCGAGGACGTCGTAATCGGCCCCGAGATATTTCTTAATGGTGACGGCCTTCGCCGGCGACTCAACAATAACCAAGTGATGTGCCATGGGCTTTTTTATACCGGTCTGGACGCGAGTTCGCGACCTGACATCACGCCAAAGGGTTCAGTGAAGAACGTCATAAACCCCTTCGTTAACAAGGTCTTCCATCGAGAAATAGGCATTCTCATAACCGGGAAGATTGAACAAAACCATCAGTACGATCCACTTAAGCTGCTCTACGTCCAAGGACTTTACGTCCAGCGCCATCACCCGATCGATGATGAGTTCGCGGGTTGAAAATTCTAGGACGCCCGTGCTCTCAAGATAATGCATAAAGCCTCGGCAGGCCGCATCTAGTCGGAGTTGCTCCTCAGCAGAATAGCAGCGGTGTGAGGTCGGGCGCTCGGCAGTGGTCTCCAGAGCGTGGCTCTGGGTAGCGGTCAATTCGTGCAGCCAGTCTAGGGCACGGCGCACAGTGCTCGACTCAAAGCCAGCCTCCCGTAAATGCCCTCGCAGCCGTTCATGGTCGTCAAAAATTTCGACATCATCCTCAGCGTAATGCTCGAAGATATAGATTAAAACGTCTATCACCGTGTGGTTCATCAGTCGCCTCAAGGCGTTACCAGCGCGGCACACGGTAGCCCGCAGAAGCCTGCCAAAGCTGGCTGCCGGGCGCCCGGCTAGCGCAACGCTGGATCAAGCGGGGGTGTCGCCGATGCGCACGTACAGGCCTCCAGCCTCCGCACGCACCAGTCCCTTAAGATCGAGGCGGGTGAGGATGGATGAAACCTCAGGGGTCGTCAATCCGCAGCGATCAACGATAGTGGTGAAGGACACGGGCTCGAATTCACAGGCAGCCAATACCCCACGCTCGTGCGCGCTCAGGGCGGCAGCCGGCGTGGCCGCTTGGATCATCGCGGGTGCGCTCAACACAAAACCGAACAATTCGCAGAGCACGTCCTGCGCGTTTTCGGTCAACACGGCGCCCTGCTTGATCAGGGAATGGCAGCCTTGGCTAAGTGGGCTGCGAATCGGTCCCGGCACGGCGTAGACATCCCGTCCCTGCTCCAGCGCTTGTCTGGCGGTGATCAACGAGCCACTGGTCAACGCGGCCTCCACCACCAGCGTGCCTCTGGATAGGCCGCTGATCACCCGATTGCGGCGCGGAAACGAGTAGCGAGTAGGCGCCGTTCCCAAGGGGAATTCCGAGACCAAAGCACCAGTCGCCGCCACCGATTCAGCCAACGCCCTGTGTGCTGCAGGGTAGATTCGGTCGATCCCGCAACCAAAAACCGCAATGGTTCCGCCAGGTGCCGCGAGCGCGCCCCGGTGGGCGGCAGCATCGATGCCGCTGGCCAAACCGCTGGTAATAACGATACCGGCTTGGGCGAGGTCACGGGCTAAGCCAAAGGCCGTTTCGCGGCCGGCGACGGTGGCCCGCCGACTGCCCACCACCGCAATTTGGATTTCCGCGAGCAACGCGGGATTGCCGCGCACAAATAGCACGGGGGGAGGTTTAGGGATGGCAGCAAGTTGACGGGGATAGCCCGGCGTGCCCAACACACGCAGCACGTTAGCGCCATCGCTCAGCCAGCGCGCGAGGGGTTCCTCAAGTTGCCACTGAGGTTGTGCGCCGTGCCGAGCAAGATACTGCGTGAGGGTCTGGCGACGACGCGCCACGGAGGCGCCGCTCGCGGCTTGTTCCAGCACGATGGGTAGATAGTAGGCGAGTGTATCTAGCGCCCCGTTTAGCGCGGCATGCGCAACGGCAACACAGGCGAGCGTCTCGATGTCCAGTCCTTTGTCCATCGAGGCTGAGCATAACCCAAGGCGCCCGACCTTGGGCAAGTTTCGTCAGGGATTTCTAACGTGGTCCAACAAATGTACTGGCCGTTGGGTATTCATCACCAAACCAAAGCTGATGCCCTCGAAAATGCGAAAAACCAGCAACTCTCCGGCCCGACTGTCTGGCAATTGCAACATCGCGGCCCCCCCGACGATCGGTTTCCCCGCCGTGCCCCCTAGGTAGGTGCGCGGCTTGTGCTGCGGGTCGTCCACCAGTTCGCCGGTTTGAAAAATGGCCAGCACATGTCCTGGCAGCAACCCAGCGGACAGCCCCCGGTTAATCACCACCACGTTGTGCGAACCAATTTGGGAAATGCCATCAATCACGGAAATAATTTGCGCGTCCACCGCAACGGTGGGCGCTCTGGGGAAAAATTCAGGAAGTTCTTCTTCCTGTTGCGGCAAAACCAAATCCCCACGGAGGATTTCTCGATTGGAATGAACCACGGTGCCCGTGGCCGGCTCGCCAAGTTGCGTGATGACCAAATCGGCCACCGGCAGCGCCTCGTACCCCAGCGCGGCGCCCGTCGTGGGGTCGCGATACACCTGACCTGCGCGGAACACACCGAGCGCCGAGCCGGCGTTATCCGGCAGCCCGTGCACGTAGACTCGCTCGCCGCTGCCCACCACGAGGCGATTGTCTTGGTTGCCGATGATCGAGGGGGCGGCGGCGATTTCAGCCTGCGTGAGCACTAACGGTCGGGTCAGAAACGGCCGGATAACGTCGAGCGAGATCGGCGCTATCGCGTTTTCATGCGGGCTTTCTCGTGCTGAGGGCGACAGCTTGACCAGTCTGCCGCCGGGCTCTTGCCCGCCACGCCGCAGACCGAGGAGCGGGTGCCCATCGTGGTCCGTCAAGGTAATGACGTCACCGGGGTAAATTCGGTTAGGGTTTTGGATCTGAGGATTCACCTGCCAAACCACCGGCCATTGCCATGGCTGGGCTAGAAAACGGCCCGCGATATCCCATAGGTTGTCGCCAAGCACCACGGTATAGGTTTGTGGATGATTGGGGTTGAGCGCTACGGCTTCCGCGGAAACCGCTGGAAAACTCAAAACCATGATCATAGAAAATAAAATTTTTCTATGCATTTCAATACCCTTATGCATGGAGGTTAACTTAGCCTAGCAGATTGCTTAGGATTTACGAAGAACCCACCCATTGCCCCGCCGATGGGGTTTTACGCTTGCTGGAATGAGCCCTAGTCCATATCCTTCCGCGCAAACCTAAACACAGATATTTTGTATGGCCGTGCTGAAAATCTTGCACTACCCGGATCCTCATTTGCGCGTCGTCGCCAAACCCGTCACGGACTTTGGCCCGGCGTTAGAGCAACTCGTCGCCGACCTCCTCGACACGATGTATTCCGCGGTGGGTATTGGCCTTGCAGCCAACCAAGTCGATGTCGCCCAGCGGGTTTTGGTGCTCGATGTTTCGCGCGGCGGTGGTTCGCCACGCTGCTTCGTGAATCCCGAAATCGTGGAACTACGAGGCCTCACCAGCGGCGAGGAAGGCTGCCTGTCGGTCCCTGAAACCTTCGAAATGGTAGAACGGGCCGAGTGGATACGGGTGCGCGCCCAGAACGCGCAGGGCGTGCCCTTTGAGTTAGAGTGCGAAGGCATCCTTGCAGTCTGCCTGCAACACGAAATTGACCATCTCGACGGCAAATTATTCGTTGACCGACTCTCACTCCTCAAACGCTCGCGCATCCGTCGCAAGTTCGACAAGGCGCAGCGACTTGCGGTGTAAGCCGCGCCCCGAATCTGCGGTGGCTGGCGCGCCGACCCACTCGGCGTCACCCTTGCGACCCAACGTCAGCTAAGCCGTGCCACGCCTTAAAGTCCTATTCGCTGGCACCCCCGAGTTTGCCGTGCACGCCCTCGAAGCACTCTTGGCGAACCCTGAGATCTGCGTCCAGGCGGTGTACACCCAGCCAGACAAACCCGCCGGGCGAGGTCAGTTACTGCGCCAGAGCGCAGTCAAGGTACTGGCGGAATCGCGCGGGCTACCGGTGTTGCAGCCGGCCTCGCTGCGCGAGGAATCTGCAATCACAGAACTAGTCTCATTTAACACTGACTTACTGATCGTGGCCGCCTTCGGCCAAATCCTCTCCGCCCAAATATTGGCTGCCCCGCGTTTGGGATCGTTGAATGTGCACGCCTCGCTGTTGCCTCGCTGGCGTGGTGCGGCACCTATTCAACGCGCCATCATGGCTGGCGACGCCACCACTGGCATCACCATCATGCGGATGGTCGAGCGTCTGGATGCGGGTCCGATGTTGCTGCAACGCGCGTGCACGATCGCGACGGACGAAACCGGCGGCAGCTTGCACGACCGTTTGGCTAAGCTCGGCGGCGCGGCGCTCACCGAGGCGTTAGCGCTGCTGCTGACCGGGCACGCCGAGGAAACGGTCCAAACCGAAGCCGCGGTAACCTACGCTAAAAAGATCGCGCGGGTTGACCGCGAACTGCTGTGGGAGCGACCGGCGAGCGAATTAGCGCGTCAAGTGCGCGCCCTGCATCCCCTGCCACTGGCGAGCGCGACACTCGGTGGCATCCGCCTCAACGTGCTCGCCGCGCGTTGCGGCACACCCACCACCGACGCCGCACCAGGCACCGTCACCAGCCACGGTGAGGTGCTTTGTGTTGCCACCGGCGCGGGTTCATTGGAACTGTTATCCGTGCAGCCAGCCGGCAAAAACGTCATGACCGCGCGCGAATTCCTCAACGGCTATCGCCACCGGATCCACGCCTGACATGGCTGCTAACGCTGGGCTACGGGCGGTCATCGCGGAGTGCCTCGAGGCTATTATTCATCAGGGCGCCTCACTAGACCGCGAGCTAGAGGCGGCGCGCGGACGCGTGGCGAGCATCCGTGACCAAGGCTTTCTGCAGGAATGCGTGTACGGCACCTTGCGCTTCGTGTTCGTGCTGCGTTTTCAACTCAAAACGCTATTGGGCCGACCACTACGCAAACGCGACGCAATCCTGGAATGCGTGCTCCTCAGCGGCCTGTATCAATTGCGGCAGATGTCGATTCCCGCGCACGCGGTGGTCGACCAAGCAGTCGCTGCCTGCAAAGAACTGGATCGCGCCTGGGCGACCGGACTCGTCAACGGCGTACTTCGCAACGCGGAACGCCGTGCGCAGGCGTTAGGCGACATCCCCAGCTCAGACTTGCCAGCCAGTTGGAATCACCCGGCTTGGTTTATCGAACGCCTGCGCACGGCGTGGCCAGAAGATTGGTCAGCGGTACTTGCAGCGGGCAACGCACATCCACCGCTCACGCTGCGGGTCAATCGGCTGCGCGGGACAACCGCCGATTATGCCGCGCGCCTGCTGGCACTGGGCATCACGGCACACGAGATAGCGGCCGCCCCGAGCTGTCTGGTACTCGAAAAACCGGTGCGGATAGCCGAACTGCCAGACTTCGACACCGGGGCCGTCTCCGTCCAAGACGCAGCCGCCCAACTCGCCGCACCGTTACTGGACGTTCAAACGGGTTCCCGAGTGCTGGATGCGTGCGCCGCGCCCGGCGGCAAATCGATGCACCTGCTGGAACTCGCCGACGGAGACTGCGACCTACAGGCGCTCGACATCAGCGCGGAACGTCTGAAATCGGTTGCTGACAACGCGCTCAGACTGGGCTTGACGTGTCGTATTACCCCGGGCGATGCCGGGGATCCCGCCGGTTGGTGGGACGGCGTGCCGTTCGATCGCATCCTGCTGGACGCGCCGTGCTCGGGCAGTGGCGTTATTCGCCGCCACCCGGATATCAAAATTCATCGCCAACCCGCCGACCTCACGCAGCTACAGAGCACCCAGCGAAAGCTGCTTGAACGCCTGTGGGAAACCCTGAAACCAGGCGGCAAACTGCTGTATGTCACCTGCTCTGTCCTGCCTTCTGAAAACGACGATATTCTGGCCGCCTTCCACGCCGACCGCACAGATTGCGCCATCGTCCCGCTCGCGGTGGAATGGGGCCGGGCAACCGGCCATGGGCGCCAAATCCTAAGCGGAGAAAACGGTATGGATGGTTTTTATTTCGGCCTGCTGCAAAAGCGTGCCGATGTCTAGACTGCTCGGATTGGCTTGGTTGGCGCTGACCGCGCTGTTGCCGTTGGGTGCGACGGCCCGGGATGTCGTGATCGATAGCGCGGTCGCCGTGGTGGAGGATGGCTACCTACGCGTGGATGCCAAGGCCACTATTTCCGTCAACGACGATGTCGCGGAAGCGCTCAACAACGGCATCTCGCTGGTCTTCATTGCACAGACGAAGCTCTTACGCATCCGCCCCTTCTGGGTCGACGAAACCATCGCACAGTCCCGTCATGTTTTCGTGTTGTCACGGCATGCTCTCTCCGATCGCTATACGCTGACCGAGATTGCAGGAAAGCCGGCGCAAACGTTCAAAACCCTGGCCGAAGCAACCGCCGCGCTCGGTGATCTGCCGCGCGTCCTCGTGCTGTCGGCCATCCGGGCCGGGCCAGAGGAAAATTACCTCGGGCGTTTTCGACTCAGCCTGAGTGTGGAGGATCTGCCGGCGCCCATGCGGCCGCTGGCCTATGTGTCGCCCGGCTGGTGGCTATCATCAGGTTGGTACAACTGGACCTTCAAGCAATGAAGCCCCGTCTCGCTATTGTCGGCACCGTCGGGCTGCTGAGTCTCTCACTGCTGGGTTCGCTCGTCCTCATGAGCGCGGCCATTCAAAACTCCGGTCGCTTTGGGGATCTCTATTCCATCCTGCTCCTGACGAACGTGTTGGGGCTGCTCGCCTTTGGTGGTCTGATTGTCGTCAACGCTCGGGACTTAATCCGGGCGTTGCGCCGTCGGGCACCCGGCGCGCGGCTGATGCTGAGAATGCTGACGATTTTCGTCGTGCTGTCGGTCGTGCCAATTTGTGTGCTCTTTAGCTTCTCCCTGAACTTCCTGATGCGAGGCATGGACAGTTGGTTTGACGTGCACATCGACAGGGCGTTGTCGGACGCCCTTGAATTAAGCCGCAGCGCGCTGGACCTGCGCGTGCGCGAGGTGTTGAACCGCACCACCAACATTGCCGAGGAAATCAGCGCGGGCGCGCAGCCCAGTGCGGTGTTGGATCTCGGCGCGCTGCGCGCACCCGGTAGCACCGTTGCCGCCGACGCTTGGGATCCCGGCCCTAACGATTTGGATCGGATCCGTCAGCGCAGCGGCGCTGACGAAATGATCTTGGTCACCGCGCAAGGCCGCGTATTGCAATCGAGTAGCAGCATGACGGACCTGGTGCCCAACTCGCCGTCCGCCACCATTTTGCTGCAGGTCAAACAAGGCCGTACTTATGTGGGGCTAGAACCCTTCGGGGTCGGTGGTCTATTGATACGCGTGGCGGTCTTGATCAACGACAGCAACCTGGATCACGGCGGGCGTATTCTGCAGGCGATCTTCCCGGTTGCCAGCGGCATGAACGAGCTGGCGACTAACGTGGAATCAGCCCACGAAAAATATGGCGAGCTGGTGTATTTGCGGCGCAAACTAAAACTGAGCTTCGCCATGACTTTGACCCTAGTGCTGTTATCGAGCATCACGAGCGCAATTTGGGCGGCGTTTTATTCGGCCAAACGCTTGGCCGCGCCCATTAGCGACCTCGCGGCGGGCACGGCGGCGGTAGCGGCGGGCAATTACGCCATGACGCTCCCCGTGACCACCAGCGACGACATGGGCTTTTTGGTCAGTTCGTTCAACGACATGACGCGCCGCATCGCCACGGTGCGCAGCGAAGTCGAAACCCAGCACCGCTACCTCAATACGCTGCTCAGCCAATTGTCCTCTGGGGTGCTGGCGCTAGATCCTGCCGGCAAAATCACCACGATTAACGATGCCGGGCGGCGCATTTTGGAACTAGGCGACCTCGCGGTGAGTGACTTGGCGTTTCAAGCGCTCACGGAGAAACGCGAGCATCTGGCGCCGTTCGTCGAGTGCCTCACAGAGCAACTCAGCGCGGACCAGGAACGCTGGCAACAAGAAAGCCAAATTTTTACCCGCACTGGCCGCCGAGTCCTGATGTGCCGCGGCAGCCAACTGTTGCTCGAAAAAACGCAGGGCACCGGACACGTGGTGGTTTTTGACGACATCACTGCGTTGATCAAAGGCCAGCGCGACGCGGCGTGGTCAGAGGTTGCACGTCGCCTAGCGCATGAGATCAAAAATCCGCTCACGCCCATCCAGCTTTCAGCCGAGCGCTTGCGTCAGAAATACTTGGCCAAAATGGCGCCGGGCGATGCCGAAACACTGGATCGCCTAACCACCACCATCGTCCAGCAAGTAGAGACCATGAAAGTCATGGTTAACACGTTTTCTGATTACGCCCGGATGCCGGCGATAACGCAGGAACGCACCGACCTGAATGCGCTCATCTCCGCGGTTGTCGATCTCTACCGGAGTGCCAAAACAGACGTGCACTTCGATCTGTCGTTCGACCCTGAACTGCCAAAAATCTCGGTTGACGCGGGCCGACTGCGGCAAGTCTTTAACAATCTCATCAAGAACGCGCTAGAAGCCAGCGGCGATCGCACCGGCACAACCATCTCGATTACCACGCTGCGACCCGCGTCAGAAGAAGGCGACTATCTCGAAATATCGGTCACCGACCAAGGTGATGGCATTCCCCCGGAACTCATCAGCACACTATTTGAACCCTATGTCACCACCAAAACCCGTGGCACTGGGCTGGGACTCGCCATCGTCAAAAAAATCATCGAAGAGCACGGCGGCGTGGTCAGCATGGAGAACCACGAGGAACGCGGCGCGCGGGCGACGATCCGGCTGCCGCGGAATCTCGAGGAATCACCGGGCAGTAACCCGGCCAACAGGAGCACCTCATGACGGCTAGGCATATTTTGGTGGTCGACGACGAACCCGATATTCGCGTCTTGCTCAAAGAAATTCTCGACGATGAAGGCTTTGAAACCACGCTGGCCGAGAATGCCGCGCAAGCTCGCGAAGCGCGCCGTGTACGCCGTCCAGATCTCATCCTGCTCGACATTTGGATGCCCGACACCGACGGCATCACCCTGTTAAAAGAGTGGTCGGAAGACGGCCAAGTTGATGTGCCGGTGATCATGATGTCCGGGCACGGCACGGTAGAAACCGCGGTAGAAGCCACGCGCTTGGGGGCGTACGACTTCATCGAGAAGCCGCTATCCATCGCCAAATTGCTGATCACACTGCAGCGCGCCCTAGAAAACGCGACGCTACGCCGCGAGAATCTTGGCCTGCGCCGCGGG
>CAIPNE010000258.1 GCA_903866355.1 uncultured Gammaproteobacteria bacterium | reverse complement strand
TTATTTTATTTGGACGAAATTGCGGCGCTCGGCAAGACCCTCGTGGATTTTGCGTTCGTGCCCGCGTTGTCGGCGCCGGCACCGGACGACCACTGGGACGGCGCCACCGGGTTTATCCACGAAGTGGTGGCGCAGCACTATGCGGGGCAAGGACGCAACGCGCAGATCGAAGCCTACGCGTGTGGACCACCGCCGATGGTCGAAGCGGTCTTGCCCGTCTTTCAACAGATGGGCATCGACGCAGATAACACTCATCTCGATAAATTCACGCCGGCCAAAGCGTGACCGTCGATCACCACGTGCACGGGAGCAAACTGTTTATGGAAGATGCTTATCAGTCCGGCGCTGCCGGGAGTGCAACTTTCGCGGGCTCCGAGAGCCGCCGCTACAGCTACTTTGAAGCAGAGGGCAAGCGCGCGACGCTCTACGAAGACGTCACCGTCGACGTGCAGCCGGATCCCACTCGGCATTTGTTGCAAGGCTGGATCATGGCTTTTGCCAATGGACTGCCGACCTACGGCGAGCACAGCACGCAAGCCAAATCTAGCGATTGGCATGTGTTCCGCGCCGTGGATCAAGAATGGTCCCGCACCCACTACCAGCGTCAGAGCCATATTGAGAACACCATTAAAATGGTGGTCGAAAACGCCCGCAGTGATGGTGCGCCGGGCCGCTTCGATAAGGAGTGGGTCACGGTACTGCAAGACCACTTTGGGGCGCTAAAGCATGCGGAATTTGGGCTCGGCGTGGCCCTCATGAAAGCGCAGCGCGATGGTCTGTCGCAGATGATCAACAACACCATCCTGACCAACGCTTCCTACAAGCTCCGACTCTCGCAGGACATCACCTTGTATCTGGGTGATATCGGTCTGGACATCCTCATTGATGAGCCGGCGGGCAAGCAGACTTGGCTGGAACACCCCGCGTGGCAGGGAACCCGCCGAGCGGTCGAGGCGATCCTCGCTGGCAGCGATCACCTCGAGGTTTATTTCGCGGTGAATATTGTCTTCGAGGTGCTGGTAGGCGAATTGTTCCGCACCGGCTTCATCCTGCGGGCAGCCCCGCTGCACAACGATTTTGTCACGCCGATGGTGGTTTCTGCCGCGGCTGATGATTACCGCCGCAATCTCGCCAACACGCTCACCTTGATGAAACTACTGAGCGGCGATGCGGCCCATGGCGAGCACAACAAGGCGCTAATGCAGCAATGGCTGCAGACCTATTTGCCCCTGTGCTTGGAGGCCGCCGCCGGGCTAGAGCCGATTTGGGCACTGTCGACTAAGGGCGACTTAAGCTACTCCGCGGCGGTGGCCGAGGCTCGGTATCGATTTAAAGACATCTTGACGGAAATCGGCATCGGCGCGCCGACAGGGATAACCCTATGACCACCCAGACCTTCAAGGATCTCCATCGGGAGGATTCCATTTCCCATCGCTGTGGCGTGACCATGAACGACAGCGCCGATGCCCGTGTGATTGCCGAGCTCATGCAAAGCAAACCGGGGGTGGAAGTGCTGCACTACCCCGCCATGATTCGCATTGATACCGAAGGCAAATTGACCTTCGACATGACTGAATTAAGCGAGCTGCTGGGGCGTACCTTCACCACCTATGATTTTGAAGTCGTGATGTCCACGCACTACGGTCGAATGGTCATGGTGGATGAGAACACGGTGGTGGTGTTGGGCAACATGGACGACGCGCTGCAATACGAAGAATAACTCGGCCTTGTGGGGCCCCGTTGTCGGCGGCGCGTCCCCGCGCTGCCGATGTTCCGCGACAAGCATGGACCCTCACGGCGCTCGCCGTGTGGGTCGGGCAATTTTCCAACCAGAGGTAACGCTGCCGAACCGCATCTGCTGTGGTGGTAGGGAGTTTTGACGTATGGCAAAAATGATGTTGTTCGATCGGGAAGCGCGGGCTGCGCTCGGCCGTGGTGCCGCGTTGTTAACGCGGGCAGTGCAATCGACGTTGGGCCCTAAGGGCGGCAACGCCATCATCGATGTACCCATTGGAACCCCTATCGTGTCGCGCGACGGGGTGAGCATCGCCGCCGAAATCGAGTTGGAAGATCGCTTTGAGAACATGGGCGCGCAGGTCATGCGCGAGGTGTCGAAACGCACCAATGAAGTGGCCGGTGATGGCACGACCACGGCAACGGTGCTGGCCAACGCGCTGATTCAGGAAGGTTTCAAATCGCTGGAAGGGGATCTGGCGGCGTTAGATTTGGTGCACGGCATGAACCTCGCGGTCACCCGGGTGGTGGCTGCGCTGAAGGCCGCCGCAACCCCCATCAAGCAACTGGCGGGGGCGGCGAGTGCGGTGGCGATTATCGCGGCTAACGACGAAACCACCGGCCTGCTGGTAGCGCACGCCTTGGAGAGCGTTGGCCCCACCGGTATCGTGACCGTGGATGCGGGTTTGACCGTCGAGACCACCCTTGAAGTGGTGGAAGGCGCTTTTTATGAGCGTGGGTATGTGTCCCATCACATGGTCAACGACGTGGAATCCATGCAGGTGCAGTTGCAGGATGCGCTGGTGCTGCTGACCAACCAGGGTCTCCACACCGTGGCAGAGGTTGCGGGTCTGCGCGCACTGATGCGCGCGGCTAACCAACCACTGCTGGTGATCGCCGACGAATATTCCGCCGTTGCTGTTGCGGCCATGTTGGAGAATCTCGGCGGGCCCAGCATCGTGGCCGTGCATCCGCCGGAATATGGCAAATGGCGACAAGCCATGATGGAAGACATCGCCATCATGACGGGTGGTCGGGTGTTCGTAAAAGAACTGGGCGGCCATTTTTCGACAGCGACGCTGGCGGATTTAGGGCGCGCGCACCGTATCCACGTCGCTGCAGATACCACGGTTATCTCTGGTGGCGGTGGCGATCCGGCGCGCATCAAAGCGCGCATGGAGCAGGTGGTGCGCCAACTCGCGGCTAACGAAGTGCCGATTGAGGAAGATAAATTTAACGAGCGTCTGGCGAAGTTATCCGGTGGTATCGCCGTGATCCATGGTGGCGGCGCCACGCCAGCCGAACAAAAGCGCACGGTGCAGTTGATCGAAGACGCACTGAACGCGACGCGCGCGGCGATCCAAGAAGGCGTGGTGGCGGGTGGTGGCACCGCACTCATTGAGACTTTGTCGGTGGTAGACATGCTAATGGGCGAACTGAGCGGCGGTGCGCTGGAAGGTGCGGCCGTGGTTCGGCGCGCGCTCACCCAGCCGCTGGCCTGCATTGCGCACAACAGCGGGGTTGATCCGGTTAGCGTGGTGGCCCGGGTGGTGGCCGCCCCAGCGGGCGTGGGTTACAACGCCCGCACCGGGGAGTTGGTCGATATGATCGCCGCCGGGGTGATGGATCCGGTCAAAGTGACCTACACCGCGTTACAGAACGCGGTATCCATCGCAACGCTCATTCTGACCACCGAAACCCTGATTGCCGATATCCCCGACGACGAAGATCCCACCGCTGGCCGCGCGCGTGGCGGTGGCGCAGAAAAATATGGCATGCGCTGAACACCCCGCGTAGGCGAGGGCGCATAAGCTGCCCGCAGCACCGGCTTGGGTGCGAGGAGCACGGCCGCACCACCGTCACGCGCGCTGCTGGCCGGTGGCAAGAAGATGTGGCCAGTGCACTGCCGCTTCAGTGTGCGCTGCGCCTCGCCCCGCAGCGCGTGCGCTGGGTGGTTGACCACGAGTGGCGTGAGCAGACGCTGGGTGCGCCGGTGAGGCCGTTGTTCAGGCGGCTTTACACGGCCTGAATCAGCTCCATAATCCAGCAGCGGTCTGCCCCCATCTATCGGAGAGAATAATGTCCCTGCTGGTTCGTCTTGGTCTGATATTACTGGTGAGCGCCGCCGGCATCGCCGGCCCCACGTGGGCCGACGAAGTGGCGCCGCCTGTCGCGGCAATCGTCTCCTTTACGTCTGACGAAGGGTTTGCGCGCTTGGCACGGGCCCAAGCCAAAGTCGATTTCCCGGTGTTGGCCAATCAGTTCGAGGCGCAGTCCAATGGGGCGTTTTGTGGCCCAACCACGGCGGCCATTGTGCTCAACGCCCAAGGCCTGCCGGAGGCCCAACTGCCGCACGACCACCGCCGTCTGCAAGCGCAGGATCTGCGCTACCTGCCTAAGGGGGCGGATCTTTCGCTGCCCCGGTTCACGCAGGACAGCGTGATTGAAAAAGGTGCTAAGACTCGCGCCCAAGTGTTGGGCGAGCCAGTCAGCCGTAACGGCAAGCAGGTCTCTGAATTCGGGTATCAAACACGCCAGTTAGACGAAATGCTGCGCGCCAACGGGCTGTCTACCCAGCTGGTCATTGTGGATGATCAAAAGCCCGAAAAAGAAATTCGCGCCGATCTTATCGGCAACCTCACTCGCCCCGGCGATTTCGTGGTGATC
>CAIPNE010000257.1 GCA_903866355.1 uncultured Gammaproteobacteria bacterium | reverse complement strand
GGCCCGCCAACGCTATTAATACGCTGCCCAAGGCGAATTTTTTCACAGCAATATTCATTCTGTTTTGCACCTTACTAGCTTGAACTGGAGAGGATGACTTGGACACTCAGCGGCCTTCTGTGAGGCGCGACAGGCTAAAAGTCCGCTCAATTTCCTGGTCGGTCATGGTGGGGTATTCACTGACGCTCGTGGCTCGGGCAATGGTGGTGGTCTGATTACCCAGGTCCAGCGCGACGCTACCGCGCCAAGCGCCTAACGAAGTTTCGAGTGCCCGCGCGGCGGTGCTCGCATCCGGAATTGGCCGCTGATAATGCGTCATCAGCACCCGCCAAAGTTGGTCTTTACGATCGATCATCAGCGCGATGGCGGGCGTCCCAGTTTGCTCATCGATGAACAAGTACTTGGTGGCCATGGGGTGACCTTCCCAGCGTGGGGTGAGCTCTACCACAAAACAATTGCGAACCTGCCAGCGGTCGATCGCAACATTGCTATGCCGTCCGCCGAAGCGCAGGGCTTTTTCCTGCGAATTAGACACATGCAGCAGCTGCTTTTGGCCGCGATAAGTCCATTGGTAATCCATCACCCGACCCGAAAAGCCTTCAAAGTCGTCCAGCGTATAGTTAGAGCCCATGAAGTTGTCGGCGCGCTCTTTGGCCGATACCCGGCGTACCCGCCGCTGCGAAGGCAGATAGGTATTCACCTGATCGTCCTCGTTGGCATCCTCCGCGCGTTCAACCACAAAGGTCGTCCCGGCCACATCGAAGGGCTCGAGAAAAGAAATGTAATCTTTGAAGTAGCGGTTCTCACTGTTGCTGGCATTCACGCGGTAGTTCTGCGCTGGCAGCATGGCGAGATGACTGAGATAAACCCGGTGAAAGGTTTGCACCAACGCACGCTCGGCCGTACCACCGCCTTCCATGCCGCCAGCCCGTTTGCCGGGTTTATCGCCTTCGGTGGGTTGGACGTACACCATGTCTAGCACCTTCACGCGATAGCCGTAGTACTGCCAGCGATAGACGTGATTCCAAGCCGCCATCAGACCCGCGTCGGCCGGCGTCACATCGTCAAATTGGGCGGAGTCGAAGGGTTGCCCGGCGGTGTAATGGTCTAGCCCCCCGTCCGGCCGCAGAGTGGTTTTGCCCGCATTGGCCGCCGTGGCCTCCTGGAACACCGCCGGCCCTGGGTAATCGCCCGTCGCCTCAATGGTGAAGCTTGTTTCAGGGTAATTGGCGTCGTCGAAATAGCCGGGCGGCAAGAGCGCACGCAGACTTTCGAGATCGGCCTGCCGCAACACGCTGCCAGCAGCGGGCAATTGGGCTGGCGTGCTCGCTATCCACGCCTCTACCGCTGCTCTGTTAGGTTGCTCAGCAGTGGCAACCAAGGGCTGCCAAAATATCGCCATGGCACTGGCCAACGTTAAAAATCCACGCATTTTCAGCATGCCGAGTACTCCGTCGTCATTATTTAGGGGCGACCACGGGCGTTCAACACGCCCGTGGCTCGTTAGGACTAGGCGGCTTTATCGTGGAGCGCCAAATTGACCCGCGGCATGACTTCTTGGGCCATCAGGCGCATCGAATTTTTCATCCGCGCTTTGTCTTGCCAGTCATGGGCCGCGTACAGCAACGTGCCGAAGTGACCAACGTCTTCACGCAGCGCCAGCAATTTGCGCGCGACAGTTTCGGGGCTGCCATAAATGACGCAGGAATCGCGCAGGGCCTGCGGTTGGAGCAACGCCGGATCGTCGCCGGGCTGCACCACGAACGGCGCACGGTAGTTGGAACGATCAAATATCTTAAAAAGATAATCGTAGTAATAGTCGTACGCACCCTGGGTGGTCTTCACAAAACGCTCGGCCGCAGCGTCAGTGTCGTCCACATAGATGCTACGCGCCACCCGCCAGTTATCTGGGTTAGGCACGAGGCCAGCCGCCTCCGCCGCCCGCGCGTAGGTGGGCCAATGCGTTTTAAGGGACCAATTGGCGATGAAATTGGCGGACACTGGCAGGTAGCCTCGCGATCCCGCAAATTCTAGCGAACTCGAATTCGGGCTCATCGCGGAAATGGCGATCGGCGGATGCGGTTGTTGCAGCGGCTTGGGAACATAGCCAAGTTTGATGTCGTGCTGAGTCCAGTTTTTCATCTCGACGGTCCAGTACTTGCCATAAATCTGGTAGGGCGGTTCGGTGCCCCACAGGGTTAGCATCTGGTCGAGAGCTTCTTTCATCATCTCCATGCGGTCTTTGTCCATCGTGCCAAAGAGCTCGAAGTCCGAGAGTAAACCGCCCGGCCCCACGCCCATGATGAAACGACCGTTAGAGAGGTGGTCGAACATCGCCGCCTGACCAGCGGTCACTGCCGGATGGTACTGCGGTAAGTTCATCACCCCGGTGGCGAGTTTGATTTGCTTAGTGCGCGCGATGAGGTTGGCGTGAAAAATAAGCGGCGAGGTAATTTGCTCTACTTTGGAGGAGTAATGCTCGCCCACCCAAGCCTCGCTATAGCCCAGTTCGTCGGCATAGATGACCGCCTCGGTGTCTTCTTCCAGCGTCTGGTGGTAGTCACGATCGATGTGATGGAGCGGCATCATAAAATAGCCAAGCTGCATGGCGAGTCTCCGTAATAGGTAAAAAGCTGACCTTAAGGCTAAGAGCCACAGGCGCGAAGTTCAAGGTATATGCCCAATGGCTGGGCTGCGCGTGCCTATTTGCGCTAAAAAGCGCTTAGCCCGCCCCTCAGGTGGGGGATAGATGGCTAAGCGCGCGACGCTTAGGTATCTGGATTGCTATGCAGCACGCCGGCCACCCGTAGCGCCTCGATGCGTGCGGCGTCGTAGCCGAGCACCTCACTGAGCACCTCGTCGTTGTGTTGCCCCACAAACGCGGCTTCCAAGGGAATATTGTTCGGGAAGCCCGAAAAGCGCAGGGGCATCCCCGGCACGCTGAAGTCGCCGAGTTTGGGATCGTGGACCTGGCGCACCGTGCCACGCTCGATCATGTGCGGATGGTTGACCACCTCCGCCACCGTCAGCACCGGTGCGCAGGGCACGCGATGTTCTTGCAGCAACGCCAGTACGGCCTCATCGGAGGGGAGAGAATCCACCCAACCCTGAATGATCGCCACCACCGCCGGCACTTGCGTGCAGCGTTTTTGGTTGGTGTTGTAGCGTTCGTCGTTCACCAAGTCTGGGCGGCCCATGGCCGCGCACAGGCTTGCCCATTGGTGCTCTAGGGCGATGATGCAGATGTGGTGGTCTTTGGCCTTAAACAGCCCCAGCGGGCACACCGCAAAGTGATGATGTCCGGCGCGTTTAGGCGAGGTGCCGGTCAGGCTATACATCGCCACATTGAGTTCGTGGCAGTGAAAATAAGAATCCAGCAACGAGATATCGAGATACTGCCCTTCACCGCTGCGCTCACGGTGGAGCAAGGCAAAGCCAATGGCGCAGGCCGCGTGCACCCCGGTATTGACGTCCCCCAAACCCAGCATGGGCAGGCTGGGCGCGCCGTCCGGATCGCCAATCATGCCGGTAACACCTGCATACGCTTGGGCGATGTAATCAAAGCCCGGCAGCGCCGCCAGCGGGCCTTGCTGACCCAAGGCCGAAATAGAGCACATCACGGCCCGCGGGTTGATCGCGTGCACCTGCTCCCAGCCTATGCCCAAACGGGCCGCAACCCCGGGCGAGAAATTCTCAACCACGACATCCACTTGTTTGATGAGGTCGTGGATGATCGCTTGACCAGCAGCACTTTTAAGATCCACGCAAATGCTTTTTTTGCCACGATTTTGCGGCACGTAATACGACGTGCGACCGTCAATTTTTACCGGCAGTACGCGCGACATGTCGCCCCCCGGGGGCAACTCCACTTGAATGATATCCGCGCCCATTTCGGCCATCAGACGGGTGGTCGTGG
>CAIPNE010000256.1 GCA_903866355.1 uncultured Gammaproteobacteria bacterium | reverse complement strand
CGACACGAGTCGGTGTTGAGGTGTTTTTGTGAATGACCTGATCGGCGTCGCGACTGAACGCCTGCGTGTAGTCAGTCGCCCGGTAGAGGCAAAGCACTGGCGCAAACGCCGACGAAATCAGTCCGCGACGTGCGCCGCGCGGGGAATACCAGCGACTCATTGCACGCCACCTTCCGCCGCAATGGCAGTGGATTGATGGCTGGCAGACGGCCGTGATGCTTGCGAGGGAAAGGACGTGACAAGCCACGCCAGTAGCGCGAAGGTCGCGTCAATATTGATGTGCGTCAGCAGACGCGCCATCTTGATAAGGGGATGCAATTTATTGTCCTGGACAAATTCGAGCACCCTGCCTGCAAGTACATCAGGCAAGGCGCGGAATGACGCTGGTCGGAACAAAAGTCCGATCCGACGTCGTTTCGCGGATATGTCAGGAGAACGCCGGGGGGGCTCGTGTCAGATGCGAGCGCCGAATGAAGCGCGCAAGAGGAGGGGAATTCGCAACCCCAGCGGGCGTCGCCTCTACAGCCGAGGCGGCGAAAACCGGCAGGCTTGCCGACGTCGGGATGGCTGGCGAATGGTTCTGCAATAGGCAGAACGGGCAATGCTCAGTGGAATGTGGGAGCTTTGGTGTCTGCGGTGATCCGAGTTCAAGTGCGACCAGCTTTGGCCCAGTGACGCTGCAAATCTCAGCCCATGTGATGCCGGTTGCTGAGGCGAGAAAATGCGAAATTGCGGGCGCGGTAGCACCAAAGAACACAACGCACAGCATCAGCCGTGCGATTCTTCGATAGAGCCAGCCGCGTGCCCGCACCGATCTCACCCTGCCATTCCGGTCAGGCCAAAGCGGTGCGGTGCGGTGCGGTACGAGGACGATCTTTGAGAACCAATAGCTGTTGCGCCTTGCGGCCGCAATTTCGTCAATTGCCGTAATGCTTCAAGAGACACTCGCTGCCATTCCTCGAACCAGTTGTTGGCCAGTGCCATCACCTTGTGCATTCCGCGCATCCAGTTTTAAACGTCAAATTCCGCACTATTGTCCGTGGGGTCAGGCAAAGCCTGATGCAACACGTCAAGCGTAGGATCGAGCTCACGCCGTTTGCGCTTCGCCGCCACCATGCGAAAAATAGCCCAAACGCTGCCCCGCGTCGAGCAAGAGTCTTGTCCAGCGAAGTATGAGGCTAGCGGGATTCAGGGTGGCTGATCGTGGTGGGGATGCCCATTGCTGAATGCCCCGCACAAATCCGAGCAGGCACAATTCACGTAGTCGACTCCCACTTGGGTGCTAGACCACAAAAGGTGTTTGCACCGCCGGATGACCAAGGTATCCACGAGACGGCTGCCCCGGCCACGCCGCGGCGGGTTAAACGCCAGTGCGGTATTCCTCGCCGCCCACGCGCTGCTGGTTGCTGCCGCGCACCTCGTCGCCTATTGTGAAAAAAATTTCAGCTAGGAGCTTGCGATGGTCACTTTCGACACCCTCATCCGCGGTGGTAGCGTGGTAGATG
>CAIPNE010000255.1 GCA_903866355.1 uncultured Gammaproteobacteria bacterium | reverse complement strand
CGACCTCGCGGTGCAGGCGGCCAGCTACAACACCGTGGGTGACCGGGTTGCACTCAACCAGGAAACGAACCTGATCCTGGCAGAAATGTCCCGCATCGTGAAGCAAACCCGCTATAACGGCGATCAAATTCTGTCCGGCGGTTTTAGTGCGGGCATTCAAGTGGGCGCCAAGGTCGGTGAGACCATCGACCTCCAAATTGGCAACCTCTCGCCCACCACCATGGGTGTCGCCACCGATTACTCCACGGTGTCGGCACTGAGCCCGGCCCAACTGGCCTCGCGCATCGCGGTGTCGTACAACAACGCCATGACGGGTGCCACCGTGGAGGGGGTTAGCGTAGCCAACTCCGGCGCGCAGACCAACTCCGCCACAAAAATTACCAATCTAAACGCCGTCACGGCCCAGACCGGCGTCAGCGGATTTAGCTACGGCAACGGCAATGTAGGGGCGACTTACGCCACTGTAGCCACCACGGCCAACGTGACAGATGGCATTACGGCTGGGGCGCTCACCGTCAACGGTGTGGCCATTGGGGCAGCGGCGGCCGGAGCCTCCAACAGCGACGTAGCAACCAATCTTGCGGCCGCGATCAACGCCGTGAGCTCGCAAACCGGGGTAACGGCTTCGATAGTCACCGACCCGACGGGCGCGTCTGCGACCAGCGGTGCCATCGTGCTGACCAACACCACCGGTGCGGCCATTTCGGTAACCTCGAACACCAGCATCGATGCGGGCATCAGCACCTTCTTCGCCGCCGGGAACACCTCAACGGGCGCCGGGCAGAACGGTGCCATCGTGCTGAATGACACGCTGGGTGATCTAACGCTTAGCTATGACTCTTCCACCACGGGTGCGGCCTTGGCGGGTGTCAGTGTGTCAACAACCACGCTGACCGATGCTACCCTCGGCTCACAGGTACTCACCTCAGCGGCTTCGGCCAATCTGGCGATGCTAGTGTTTGAGTCCGCCCTCGATACGATTAACTCCGAGCGTTCTAACTTAGGCGCGACGATGAATCGCTTCGATTCGGTGACCCGCAACCTAGCCAACGTGGGTGAGAACATTTCTGCGGCCCGCGGCCGAATTCAGGATGCGGACTTTGCCGAAGAAACAGCCAAGCTCACGAAAGCCCAAATTCTGCAGCAGGCTGGCACAGCGATGGTCTCGCAGGCTAATCAGTTACCACAGGGCGTGCTTGCGCTGCTGAGATAGGCACAAAGCACCGGCCCCGTGCTCGCCTAAAATCCAGGCGGGCACGGGGAACCCGTAATGGGCCACTGGCAAGAGGACCTCCGCCATGTACAGCACAGAAACCAGTTTTCCAAAAATCGCCGCAACCAAAAGCGTACCAACGGCCACGCCGGCCCTGCGTGACTCGCAGGGCGAATCATTGGCCTTGGTGGGTGATGCTGACTTGCCGGCAACGGCGCCCCTCGCAGACCCCGTGAACCCCGCAAAATTAAACCAGGCGCTGGGAAACCTCCGCGCGTACGCGCAGAATCTACAACGCAATTTACAGTTCAGCATCGACGAAACATCGGGCCAGACGGTTGTGCGGGTGATAGACCCCCAAACCAAAGAAGTCATACGGCAAATTCCCGGCGAGGACGCCTTAGTCATGGCCGAGCGCTTGCGAACGCTAAGCGCGGGGCCAACAGGCGGGTTGCTCCAGGAAACAGTCTGATGGCGCCCCCGCGATGGGACGCCGTGGCAGTTCTACCCCCGCCCCAACAGGCAGGCACCGCAAGATAAGGAAAGTGCTATGGCAGGCGTAAGCTCACCGGGTGTTGGATCGGGTATCGATATCAGCGGTATCGTGAACAAGCTGATGGCTATCGAACAACAGCCCATCTCCAAAATCAACACGCAGTTGCTGGAACTCAAAGCGCAGGTCAGCGCCTACGGAGCGCTCAAAAGCTCGGTATCGACTTTTCGCGACACGCTAGACAAGCTAGCAGACTTATCGAAATTCAAAGTTTATGCCGCCACGTCTTCTGATACGACCGTGCTGAGCGGCTCGGCAAGCAGCGCTGCAGGCAAAGGGGTTTACAACCTAGAGGTAAAACGGCTGGCGGAAAATCACCGCATGGCCGCTAACACCACCTATGCAGACACGGGTATCACCACTATCGGGACCGCCGGCGATACCCTCACGCTAACCGCAGGAAGCAGCAGTTTTACGGTCGATACCGGCGGCAAAACACTGGCTGACATCCGCGACGCCATCAATCAGGCGGCCGACAATACTGGTGTGACGGCCTCGATATTCAAGGACGATACCGGTTATCGCCTGTCCTTAGCAGCAAATAAAACAGGTGCCGACGGTGCGCTAGCCGTGGCCTACTCGGGCAGCGATGTATTCGCTTTGCAAACGCTCAATACCGACCGCGACGCGAGTGGCAGCTTTACCCCGGCAGATCTCAACGCGGTGGTAAAACTCGAGAATAATTTTACGATTACCAGCACCAGCAACACCATCAGCGACGCGGTGGAAGGGGTCACGATGACCTTGGTGAAGGCTGGAACGGTCACGCTTAGCGTTGATCGCGACACCGCCAGCGTCACCAGCACGGTGCAGGATTTCGCTAAATCCTATTCCGACCTCATCGCACTGATGACCAAAATGCGGGGCGACGTACTAAAAACCGACCAATCCGCCGTGAGCGGCATCGAGTCTCAGATGCGCGCCCTCCTGAACCAGTCGGCGGAGGTTAGCGGTAGTTTCAGCAATGTGTTTCAGGTGGGCCTTAGCACGCAAAAAAATGGCTCGTTAGCGGTCAACGCCACGACACTCGCCAGCACCATGAACAGCGACTACGCAGGATTCGCTAACCTGTTTGCCGATCCCACCAAGGGTATCGCCAGCCGGTTGCGCAATTTGGCCAACAGCTTTCTGGACACCGGTGCTGTTATCGATGGGCGCCGCCAGGGACTAGAGAGCCAAATTAAAAGTAGTGAGGACCGCAAAGCGCGCATGACGCAGCGGCTGGCCATTGTTCAGGATCGCCTGACTCAACAGTACAACAAACTAGATTCAGTGGTTTCTAGCCTGCAAGGCTCGGGCAGCGCACTGCTTGCGCAGCTGAACGCGATGAACGCTTCGTTGCAGCGATAACTAAGCGTCGCCACCCAAATAGCCTGAACCTGCGCCACGCTCGGTGCCGCCGCCCCACGCCGGATAGCCCTGCGGGTCCACACCCGCATCAAATTACTCGCCTAAGCCGCTATCTGCCGCTATCTCCCACTATCTCAAATAGTTAAACAGACTCAATCCCTGCACCTTGGCAAACGCCGCCTGCGCCGCTTCTAGCGCTTGGCTGTAACGCGAGATGTTGCTGATGGCTGCTACCGGATCCGCGTCTTCCAGCGTGGCTTTGGCCTGCGTCAACTGAAAGGTTAAGTCGTCGTTCGCCCGCAGCTGCGAATCCAGCGTGTTTTGGCGAGCGCCCACTGTCGCGCGCAATTCGGTAAATTTCTCAAGCGCCTGGTCGAGACCCATAAGGCCCGTGTCCATCGCGAAGTCGCGTTGCGCATTTTGTGGACCCGTGGTGGCGGTGCTATCCAGTGCGCCGATGAGCAGATTAATGCTGTCGAACACCGACTGATTTTCGCTAGGCTTAATTGAAAAACTATCGCCCGTCGCTGGCGCGCCACTGATGGCCACGGTGGAACCGTTAAACGCGATAGCCGCACCCGGCGGGAAAGTCTGCGCGGGCAAGACCACGCT
>CAIPNE010000254.1 GCA_903866355.1 uncultured Gammaproteobacteria bacterium | reverse complement strand
ATTTCCATCTCCAGCAGTTGGGCAGCACCGCGTATGCCCCCTAATGGATTTTTGATTTCGTGCGCGAGGTTGCGAATGAGCTCCTTATTGGTGCGTGCCTGCTCGGCCAGGCGCTCCTCACGGTCCTGCCGGACTTGCTGTTCCTGCGGCACCATTTCGATGATCACCTCATCGGTGCCCAATGTATGGGAGACCATCACATGCACCAACATGGCGTCTTGGCCACTGCGGCGCAGCGTAGCGTCATAACGGAGCACCGAGAACGTATTTTTCTGCACGCCCTGCAACGCGGCGATCAGCGGTTGCGGTTCAAAAAAGTAATCGGCCAGCAGCGTGCCCGTGATCATGCGCCGGGAAAGCCCTACCGCGTCCTCGAACACGGCGTTGCTGAATTGCACCCGCCCTTGCACATCGACCACGCTGACCAAGGTGGCCAACAGCTCAAACGCATGGAAGCGCGGCTCGTTGCGGATGTTATGCACGCAAACGCCTCAGGGTTGCACGACCACGCCCATGCGCGCGAGTTCCCGGCGGATACCCGTGAGATCGGCCTCGGTGCGGACGATGCTTGATTGCAGTGTGGCTACCCGATCCAGGTATTTTTGCGGGTTGCTGCGTTCAGAACCCAGGCGTTCGGGCTCGCCCTGGTTGTATTCCATTTGCAGGTCCCGTAAGCGCTGACGGGTCTTGCGCCATTCGGCCTCCAAAATCTGGCGCGAATCGCTGTCTTTTTGCGTCTGGGCAAGGGTGCTCACACGTGTGGCAGTGCGGTTGGGGGACTGCGCCGCAGCGGGTTTAGCGGGGGCGGCAGACTTCGGTTCCTGGAGCTGCGCCGGCACGAGCGTGATCCGGTCGATTCCGAGACGAATACATGCCGGGTCGGCGCTTTTGTCGGCGTTGGTATACAGGTTGCCGCAACGGTACAAGCGGTCTTGGGCTAGCGATGCCGTGGAGGCAACAGTGCCCACTAAGGCCGCAAGTGCCCCAGCCCAGAACGACCGGGTGACAGAGTGGGAACAGGGCCGTCGGATTGCAAACATGGTTGGAATTATCGTCCTTCCCCAACGACAAAGGCGGCCCTGGGGCCGCCCTCTCACCGCAGCAAGCGCACAAGGTGCCGGAACTTCGACCCTTGGTGCGTTTGCTGTGTGTTGCAACGCTTACAGCGAGTAGTACATGTCGAACTCAACCGGGTGGGTGGCCATGCGCATGCGCGTGACTTCGCCCATCTTGAGTTCGATGTAGGCATCGAGCATGCTGTCGGTGAACACGCCGCCCTTAGTCAGGAAAGCGCGGTCTGCGTTCAGGCAGTCCAGCGCCTGGTCCAGGCTGTGGCAAACGGTTGGCACCAACGCGTCCTCTTCGGGCGGCAGGTGGTACAGGTCTTTGGTCGCTGCCTCGCCGGGGTGGATTTTGTTTTCCACGCCGTCCAAACCGGCCATCATCAGGGCGGCAAAGCCCAGGTAAGGGTTCATCAATGGATCGGGAAAACGCGCTTCGATGCGGCGACCTTTGGGGTTTGCCACAAACGGAATGCGGATCGATGCCGAGCGGTTGCGTGCCGAATAGGCCAGCTTGACCGGTGCCTCATAACCAGGAACCAAACGCTTGTAGCTGTTGGT
>CAIPNE010000253.1 GCA_903866355.1 uncultured Gammaproteobacteria bacterium | reverse complement strand
GGGATATCTGGAACGCGCTGGGTGGTAGCCAACCCAGCGTGATGGCGGGCCACAGTTTTGGTGAGTACTCGGCATTGGTCTGCGCCGGTGCACTTGACTTCGTCGACGCGGTCAAACTTGTCGCCGACCGTGGCCGTTTTATGCAAGAAGCCGTACCGAGTGGCGCCGGCGGCATGTCAGCGGTGCTCGGACTCGATCGAGCCACCCTCGATGCCGTGTGTGCACACGCTTCCGAACACGAAACCGTGCAGTGCGCCAATCTCAACGCACCCGGCCAAATCGTCATTTCGGGCAGCGCCGGGGCGCTGGAACGCGCCGCGCAGGGCGCCCGCCAGGCTGGGGCCAAACGGGTGATGCCGCTCGCGGTCAGCGTGCCGGCGCACAGCGCCCTCATGCGACCCGCCGCCGTGCGCTTTCAAGAACGTATTGCAGGGGTCGCTTTTGCTGAGCCCCGCATTCCCATCATTCATAACGTGGATGTGACCAGCCACACGACTCCAACAGCTATTCGCGCAGCCTTAGTCCAACAGCTGGACTGCGCGGTGCGTTGGCAAGAGACGATCGAGCATTTTGCAGCCCTAGGCGTCACCCAGGTGGTGGAATGTGGGCCGGGCAAAGTACTCAGCCCGCTCGTGAAACGCTGCGCATCTAACCTCCAGACATTTTCATTGAGCGGGCCGGCCGAACTGCGTGCGGCCCTCGCCGAATTAGGGGACTAGCCAAATGACGGAACGCCGAATCGCCGTGGTGACGGGAGCCAGTCGGGGCATTGGTCAGGCCATCGCCAAAACGCTCGCGGCAGCAGGCATGCAAGTCATAGGCACGGCGACCACGCTCGCCGGCGCTCAAGCCATCGCAGCGTGTTTGCAGCCCTATGGTGAGGGGCATCTCGGGTTGCCTTTAGACGTCACCTCGGCCACCTCCCGTACCGAATTTTTTGCCACCCTTGCCGGGCATGGCCTAGCGCCGCTGGTGTTAGTGAACAACGCCGGCATCACTCGCGACAATTTGCTCATGCGAATGAAGGATGAAGAATGGGACAGCGTCATCGACGCTAATCTAGGTTCTGTTTTTCAGTTGTCCCGCCACTTCATTCGCAACATGCTGAAAGCCCGTTTTGGCCGGATAGTGAACATCACTTCAATCGTTGCAGCGTCGGGCAACGCAGGTCAGGCTAACTATGCGGCAGCGAAGGCGGGTATTATCGGGTTCACGAAATCTCTGGCGCAGGAAGTGGCCGCGCGTGGCGTGACAGTCAACGCCATTGCGCCAGGGATGATCGATACCGACATGACGCGCGCGCTGAGCGAACCGCAGCGTGCGGCGTTGCTAGCGCGCATCCCAGCGGGACGGCTAGGCTCGGTTGATGATGTTGCATTTGCAGTCGCG
Source organism: uncultured Gammaproteobacteria bacterium (assembly GCA_903866355.1). GTDB lineage: Bacteria > Pseudomonadota > Gammaproteobacteria. The sequence goes on along the minus strand of CAIPNE010000253.1, from coordinate 1,873 downwards.
TTTCTGGCCTCGGAACAGGCCGGATACATGACGGGTGAAACCCTGCACCTCAATGGCGGGATGTATATGGCCTGAGGGAGGAGGGTGCGCCAATGGCTGGTTTCAAATGGCGTCAGACGACCCATTTGAAATAGACTTTGGCACGGATAAGCATGGCGGACCGAGGACGGTCCGACTTTACTTGAAACTTGGTTCGATTCCACTAAACTAGCCACCGTCGCAGCCTGTGCTGTACCACGGTTCGGAGGATGGTCAACAAATGAGTAGCGTTGAAGAGCGTGTCAAAAAGATAGTTATCGAGCAGTTAGGCGTCAAAGAACAGGAAGTAACGAAAGAGTCATCTTTCGTGGACGACCTGGGAGCCGACTCTCTCGATACAGTTGAATTGGTGATGGCTCTGGAAGAAGAGTTCAAAACTGAAATTCCAGATGAGGAAGCGGAAAAAATCACTACCGTGCAACAGGCCATTGACTACATTACTAAAAGTCTAGGCTGACCCGATCTACCAAGCCGCCAAGAGAAACGGGGCCGCCGATTAAACCAATAGTTTGTCGCGGCCCTTCGCATTTCTAGGGGAGTTCAAGGAGCGCGAGTTGTCTCGTCGTGTCGTCATAACCGGCCTGGGTGTTATTGCACCCAATGGCAATTCAACAGAAGAATCGTGGCGTAATACCGTTGCCGGTAAAAGTGGCATTCGGCCTATTACGTCCTTCGATATTTCTGACTTTAGCACCCGCTTCGGCGGGTCTATCATCGACTTTGATGTCACCAAGTACATCACTGCAAAAGAAGCGCGAAAAATGGATCCCTTCATCCATTACGGAATGGCGGCTGCCATTCAGGCGATGGAGGATTCTGGCGCAGAAATTACCGACGAAAATCGGCGTCGTGTGGGCGTATTGATTGGATCTGGGATCGGCGGCCTGCCGGGAATCGAGAAAGGCTATCAAGCTTTTTTGGATGGCGGACCGAGAAAAATCTCACCGTTCTTTGTGCCCAGCAACATCATCAATATGATCGCGGGAAATCTCTCGATCAAATACGGCATCAAGGGACCTAACTTCGCGCTAGTGTCTGCCTGCTCCACGGGCGCGCACTGCATCGGCTTAGCGGCCCGTATGATTGCCTCGGGTGAGGTTGATCTCATGCTGGCCGGGGGCGCGGAGAACGCTACCAGTCCCACCGGGATTGGTGGTTTCGCGTCCGCACGTGCGCTGTCGACGCGCAACGATAATCCACAGGCGGCCAGCCGGCCGTGGGATAGAGAGCGTGACGGCTTTGTTCTCAGCGATGGGGCGGGCGTGATGGTGCTGGAAGATTACGAGCACGCGCGCGCACGTGGTGCCGCTATTTATGCAGAGCTCATTGGTTTTGGCATGAACAGTGACGCCTTCCACATGACTTCGCCCTCACCCAATGGGGAAGGTGCGGCAGATTGTATGCGTCTCGCTTTGGACAATGCTCGGCTCAATAAAGATGAAATCGGCTATATCAACGCGCACGGCACTTCAACGCCGGCCGGCGACAAAGCCGAGACCGATGCGGTGAAAGGGCTATTCGGAGAACGCGCCTACCAGATCCCCATGAGCTCCACCAAGTCGATGGTGGGCCATATGTTGGGCGCGGCCGGTGGTGTAGAGGCTATTTACACGGTGTTGGCGATTCGCGACAGCGTGCTGCCGCCCACCATCAACTACGAGACGCCCGACCCAGAGTGCGACCTAGACTATGTGCCCAATGTTGCACGTGAGAAAAAGCTCGAGGTGGCTCTGTCCAATTCTTTTGGATTTGGCGGTACTAACGGAACGCTCATCTTCAAGCGAGTTTAAAGACCGGTACGCCGGGCGAGCAGGGGCATGAGTTTAGTCGACGG
>CAIPNE010000252.1 GCA_903866355.1 uncultured Gammaproteobacteria bacterium | reverse complement strand
GCCGTCAAGCAAACCGGTGACGATGCGGACAAGCCACCGGCGATATTGGCGGTGACTTGAAAGATCACCGAAGTTCCACCAACTGCTCCGCCCGTCGACAGCGTCTCCAGAGCGTCGGCGGCGTTACCGGAGACTCCGGCGTTCGCTGTTGCGCCGCAGTTGCTAGCCGCATCAAGCGAGGCGTTCGTGAGGGCCGCGTTCCACTTCGCACCGGTCAGGTCGAAACGGATATAACGGTCTTGGCCATTGCTTACGCCGAAACCAAGATCAGCGGTTACAGCAGTCACAGTGACGGGAAGTGCTGCAGACACGGCTGCCGGCAGGAGCTCGGAGGCGTAGTTCGTAGCGCCTGAGCCATCATTGAGATTGACTACGGCGCTCGCCAAACCCGGCAGAGCCGCTGCGATCGCAAGGGCCGATGCCTTAACGGTAAAGTTCTTCATGAATGTACTCCTTAGAGGTACGAGGTTCATTGTCTCCCAATTCCCGTCGACATAGGGCCTTGGATCTTCGGTTGATTTGCAAATCAAGCACCGACTCCCTAGGACATACCCTTGCGGACATGTCTTGAGGAACCGTTGCCGGAGAGTATTTAGCACAGCTCTTTGAAAAGTTACAAGCTCCTTCACCACTTAGGTGTCGATTTGTTGTTATGTCTCACAATCTTCCGCGCAAACCGGCCCTGGACGGCCCCGATTTACGCTGGCCAGAAGCCTCGCCGCAGCAAAGCTCAGAGAGCAATGATAGTCCATGAAGCGGGTCTGGCAACCAACGCGGCGCTGCGTGGCGGCCGGCCCATTGGGGTCGTCGCAGCGCCCCTCAAATCGGCCCAGGCGAGGTCAAGGGCACCCCGGCAATCCACACATGTAGATAGCAGAGTATCGCCAGCCAGCCAACGGCCCCCACGACCACCGCTATCGAATCACGCGGCCAACCAACCGCCGGATAGCGTGTGCCGGCAACCCGGTCACGCGCCCGCGCGGCGTGGTAGGCGAAAATCGACCAGGCGAGAAAACTCCCGAACAGCGCCACGTCGGCCAAGCGCCCGTTGGCAAGCAGGTGCGCAAAGGCCCATACCCGCGTCCCGAAGAGCATGGGGTGCCCCACCCATTGCCGGATATGCGTGCCCGGGACATAGGCCGCCACTACCAGCACAAGGCAGGGCAGCATCAGCGCCAAGGCAACTGTATGCGCCCATGCGGGAGGCGCGTAGAGCTCCGGTGAGCCGAGGCGAGCACTGGCGTAGCCACTCACCAGCAGCCACAGCCCCACCAGAGAGACCGCCGAGTAAAGGCCTCGCCAGCCCTGCATCCCGATCCGGGCGATGGCCGCGGTGCGCAGCGGCTCGGCCACCACACGCACCGCGTGCATCCCCAGGAACAGCAGCAGGCCGGCAATAAGGGTGAGCATGGGACCCGATCAACCCCAGACGCAGGCTACGAACTTGTTGCCGTCCAGATCGCGGAAGTAGGCCCCGTAGAAGCCATCGCCGCGTTCACCGGGGGCGCCTTCGTCGGTGGCGCCCAGCGCGATCGCCTTGTTATAGATGCGATCTGCCATATCGCGGGTGCCGGCGTTGATGGCGACCATCACGCCATTGCCCACGG
>CAIPNE010000251.1 GCA_903866355.1 uncultured Gammaproteobacteria bacterium | reverse complement strand
GGCGGCTGGTGGGGGATGGCTGGCGGGCGGGCAGCGGCTCAAAACGAGGGCTCGCTTCGTGGGTTTCCGCGGCACTGCATTTTTCTAACCGCACGCGTAAATCAAACCACGCCGCCTGCCCGGTGACCGGATCGGCATTGGCGTAGCGGTAGCCATCGGCGCGCGGCGGCAGCAGTTCGGCAATCAGATGGTTCAATAAAAAACCGGCGCTGGCTTCGGGTGCATCCGGCGCCAGCCCCCAAGTGCCGCTGCGTTTACCAATGGCATTCCAAGTCCACACCGTGTGGTGGTTGAGCCCGTGCATGAGTTTGATCGGCGCTTTTACCCGCCCCATGGGACTGATGATCCACACCCAATCGGCATCCGCCAAACCCAGTTCTACGCCCAAGGTGTTCGCCACGTAGAGTGCGTTGCGTGCGGTGATCTGGCGCAGCCAGGCGTTTTGTGAGCCCCATGAGTGATACATATGCATCGGGCGCTGGGTAATGGCATGCAGCGGATAGTCTTGCGGGGCCTGCGCCTCGGTTTGCCACCGCGGCAGCGGGTCGAAGTTTTCGCACACGCGGGCGCGCAGGTGCTCGGGCGGCTGATGGGCGCCATGCCCACGCCCTGCAAGCTGAAATTTCTGCAGAATCTCGCTGTAGATTTCGAGCACGATGGGTTGTGCGCTAGCAATAAAACCTGCCTCCACGGCGTAATCGAGATACGCCGGATTGGCAAACCGGTAATAGCGCTGGGCGGGTGCGAGCTCGGTGCGCCAGAAGCAGCCATTGTCGATGTAGCGTTGCAGTTGCTCGGGATTGGCTTTGCCACGGAAGGACTGATCGCCTTGCGCCCCCCGCCAGCCAGCGAGCGGACCTTGTTCAGCACCGCGCGTGTGCTCGGTGAGGTATTGCGCATAACCGCCGGGGAAACGCGCGCTGCCGTCGGGTTCGGTCATCCCCGGCAAACCCAGTTGCGCGCCCAGCGCGAGCAGCACATCTTGGAAGGGTCGAACGTCTCGATCGGGGGCGACGACCGGCTGTCGGATGGCGTCGGCTGCGCCATCCGGATCCGAAATGGGCCGGTCGAGCAGCGAGATGGCGTCCCAGCGTTCAAGGTAGGTGGTGTCCGGCAAAATTAAATCGGCGTAGGGGACGGTCTCAGAATAATAGGCGTCAGAATAAATAATCCGCGGGATCCGGTATTCGCCATCAGCCCGGCGGTCAGTCAAATAATGCAGCGTCTCTGAAATATTTAACGAGGAATTCCAGCCCATATTGGCCATGTACAAGAACAGTGTGTCGATGGGATAGGGATCACCCTGCCAGGCGTTGTGGATGACCGATTGCAACATGCCGTGGAGCGCTAAGGGATATTCCCAGCTAAACGCTTTGTCGAGCCGCAACGGCTGCCCGGTCGCATCGCTCAGCAGGTATTCCGGTCCGCGCGGGAAGCCTAAGGGTGGGCGAGTGAGTGGCTTGCCTGCAGCCGCGGGTTCCGCCGGGCTGCCGGCCGGGGGAATTGGGCGGGGGTAGGGTGGTTTGTAGCGAAAGCCCCCGGGGACATCCACGCTGCCCAGCAACATTTGCAGCGCGTGGATGAGGCGGCAGGTTTCAAAGCCGTTGGCGTGGGCGGAAATCCCACGCATGGCATGCATGGAGACGGGTCGTCCGACAAACCCCGCGTGCTGGCGTCCAGCGCTGTCGGTCCACGGCGCTTCCACCGTGATCGTTTGTTCGAACGCCACTTCGGCGAGTTCTGCCGCCAAGCGCTCAATGGTGGCCACCGGCACACCACAGCGTTCGCTGACTGCCGCCGGCGCGCAGGCCGGGTCCAGAAAACGTTGGGCAAAATGATGAAATGCCGGGTACGCACGGCGCTCGTCGGCAAGGGTCACCGCACCCATTAGCTGGGGTTCGAGATCCGCCACCCCCGCGGGGGTCAGGCTTTGAGTGAGGCGGTCAAAACACAACGGCAGACCCGCTGCGTCACGCGCGATCAGGCCATCATCGGGCGCGCCTGGATCATCAATGACCAACCAGACCGCATTGGTATAGCGGGCGAGGTACTGCCAGTCGATGCGCTCGGCGGCCAGTAAAGCGTGGATAAGGGCTGCCACCAGCAAGCCATCAGTGCCCGGGCGGATGCCTATCCATTCGTCCGCGATGGACGAGTAGCCGGTCTGAACCGGGTTAATCGACACAAAGCGGGTGCCAGGTCGTGCTTTGAGTTGGCCTAAGCCAATTTTGAGCGGATTAGACGCATGGTCTTCGGCCACCCCAAACAATAGAAACAGGCGCGTGTGCGGCCAATCGGGTTCGCCGAATTCCCAAAACGAACCGCCGATGCTGTACAGCCCCGCGGCCGCCATGTTCACCGAACAGAAGCCGCCGTGCGCCGCGTAGTTCAGCGTGCCGAATTGTTGTGCCCACCAGCCGGTGAAGGATTGGCTTTGGTCACGGCCGGTAAAAAACGCCAGCTCGCGGGGCGCGCGCTCGCGGATCGCCCCTAGCCAGTCGCCGGCGATGCCGAGTGCTTCGTCCCATTCAATCTCGCGAAATTCTCCCGATCCCCGTGGTCCTACCCGCAGCAATGGCTTGGACAGACGGGCTGGGGAGTAGTGTTGCATCAAACCAGAGGCACCTTTGGCGCAGAGCACCCCGCGATTGACCGGGTGATCTGGGTTTCCCTCGATATAGCGCACCTGTCCGTTTTGCAAATGGACCTTGATCCCGCAGCGACAGGCGCACATGTAGCAGGTGGTGGTTTTAATCTCGGTCGCTGCTGCCGGCGCAAGTTCGACCGTAGGCTCGTGGTTGGCGGTAAAACGCGGCATCGGGGATGTGCCTGCTTATTTCTAGATAGACTAAGCTTAGAGCAGATTAGGCTAAGCTACACGCGCAATGAGGTCACGCAAACCACTATCCGCCAGCAGCCCGCCGGAACTCTCGATCCTCGAGGGATTTCTCCAACGCGATGTGTTGGCTGGGATCAGCGTGGCCCTGGTATTGATTCCCCAGTCGCTGGCCTACGCAGCACTCGCAGGACTGCCACCGGTGTATGGACTTTATGCCTCGGTGCTACCGCCGATCGCGGCCGCCTTTTTCGCCTCTTCGCGTTATCTGCAAACTGGCCCGGTGGCCATTACCAGCTTGCTCACACTGGCCGCCCTCAGCCCGTTGGCGATCCCCGGCAGCGTGGATTACCTCATGCTCGCGCCGCTGTTGGCGCTGGTGGTCGGCGTGTGCCGGTTGGCGATCGGCTTAGCCGGAGCAGGTTTTGTGGCCTATCTGCTTTCCCAGCCAGTGCTCACGGGTTTTACCAGCGCCGCGGCGTTGCTCATCGTGGCGTCCCAACTCGCCGTCGTGGTAGGTCTGCCGATGACCCCCGGTCAGGAATTAGCGCAACTGCCCCAACTGCTTAGCCATCCAGCTGCCTGGTCGCCACTCGCCCTCGCCGTCACCGCACTCACGGTGGCGATAATTTTGCTGGGTCGCCGCATTCACGTGCTGTTCCCCGGGGTGTTGTTGGTGGTGGTGGTGGGAATCTTGGGTCAGCATTGGGCGCATAGCGAGTTGGCGTTGGTGGGGCCGCTGCCGGCGGCGTTACCGCGCTTCGGACTGTCGTTAGATTTCGCGCCGCTTCGCAGTCTGCTATTGCCTGGGCTCGTGATCGCGGTGGTTGGCTTTGCCGAACCTACCGCCATTGCGCGCACGCTGGCGACCCAGACCCGTCAAGCTTGGAGTGCTAATCGCGAACTCATCAGCCAAGGGGTGGCCAATGTGGCCGCGGCCTGCGCCGGTGCCTTCCCGGTTGGGGGATCCTTTTCCCGCACAATGGTCAACCATCTGGCCGGCGGGTTTAGCCGCTGGAGCGGGGCGGTGACAGGGGTCGCGGTGTTGTTATTCCTCCCTTTTGCCGGGGTGCTCGCCGAACTGCCGCGCTGCGTGCTGGCCGGCATCGTCATTACGGCCGTATTAGGGCTGTTCCAGCCGCGCGCTTTGTGGCGTATCACCCAGGTGTCGCGGGCACAGGGCGCCGTGGCGTGGGGTACGTTTGCGCTGACCTTGGGGCTTGCGCCACGGATTGATCAGGCAGTGGGTTTAGGGGTTGGGCTGGCAGTTGCCGTGCATTTGTGGCGGGAACGACGCATTGCGTTAGGCGTGAACTATGACGCTACCCGCAAAGAGCTCCGGCTCACCCCGGTTGGGGTGCTGTATTTCGGCTCGGCCAATGTGATCGACGACGCCTTAGGCGCCGAGTTGGTCAAGAACCCGCAGGCTAAACGGGTAGTGTTTGACCTGCGGAGGATGGGGCGTATCGACTTTACGGGGGCGATGGTGCTGTTTCGGATAGCCGAGGACGCCCGTTTGGCGGGGTTACAGGTTCGGGTTATTCCGGGTGAAGCACCGCAGGGTGAACTCCTGTTGCGCCGGGTCTTCGGCGCGCAGTCCCAGGTGATTGTGCGCGAGTAGGTTTTGACACCATCCCGCGCGCCGGCTTAGCCCCCCGCGATACCCACCATAAAAAAAACTGTCTCGCCTTCGCTGAGGGGGTCTTCCAGATAAACCCGCTGGCCCTTGGAATTTAAGTACAGCGTGCCGCGCGAATTGAGGGACTTGGAATCCTCGTCCATCAATAGCGCGGTCATCAGCGGTCCATATTTACTGGTAATCTGCGCCGCCAGCGCCGCCACCGTGCCTTGCTCGAGGTGAAAAAGTTCTTTTTCCACCCCCGTAATTTCACGGAAGCGACTTTGGTATTGGGCGTTGATGGTAATCATGGTTAGCCCGGGGCCAGTGCCCCGTCTGCCGCTAGTACTTCGGCCACGTCTTCTAAGCCCAAGGAGGCCAAGCGGCTGGCAGTTTGTAAGCCTGTTTTACGGTCCCAACCCCGCCAGTCGTAATACTCATCCAGCACGGTTTCGAACATGTCCGAGGCGACCTTGCCCGGGTACATGCCTTCTGGACAGGGCTCGTGCATCCAGCGTTCGCAAACGGTGTCGTGTTCGCGGCGCAGTCCTAGCCGCGAGTTAAACGCTTTTTCCAAATTGCAGATCCGCTCGCCGTCGCGCATGAGTTCTTCGGGCGTGCGGTCAATGCCGGTGACTTCGGCGAAAGCCCGCCCGTAATATTCCTCGGGGGTGAAGCCGCCGGGATCTAGCATCCAATGGAATAGGCAGACACCGTAGGAATTTAAGAGCGCCACCTGGTTTTCGACCACGGCGGTGCAGGCACCCTTGAGCGTCGGCGTGTTGAGGTCGGCGGCTTCTGGGCGCCCAAAGTATTTCATCGAGAGATCACGGCGTTGAAACTTCTCGATCAAGCCGATGCCTTTAAGGTGATCCGCACCACGCGAAGCGACCGCCATATTGTTCATCCACGTGGGGAAAGGACGCATTTCTTCGGTAAAACTGGCGCCGCCCTTGCCGTAAATGGCGTATTTCATGAAGTTCTCGCCCTTAAACTCGGAGTAGCGCAAAGCCCCCCAATAAGGACCGTCGTTGAAGAAATCGCCGAAGCGATTGTCGCGATACACGATGTCGTGCATCAGCGCTTCAACATCTTCCATATTGCCCCACTCGAGGCTTTGGTTGCGGCCAAAAAGCTCGGTTTTGTCGCGGGC
>CAIPNE010000250.1 GCA_903866355.1 uncultured Gammaproteobacteria bacterium | reverse complement strand
GTGCTGTGCCGTTGGGGGCGTTACGCCGCCAGTCGATAGCCCGCCAAGCGCTGCGCGAACTCGCTCAGCGCCGCAATACCAGTTTCCTCCGCCTGTCGGCACCACTCCTGCAAAGCATCTAGCAGGCGATCTTGGCTGGCTTGTCTTTCGTTGAACAAGGCCAGCAGTTGCCGATGCAAATCGTAAACGGTCGCCAAAGCACGGCTGTGCGTCAGCCCCGCCGCCAGACACGCTCGCTCTTGCTCGTCCAACCGCCGCTCAGCCCGGTAAATCAGCCGCTTGAGCGGCTTGATCGCACAGCGCGTGTCTTGTGGTGCCCGCGCAATTTCATCGCGATGGACCCGATGCACCACGCGGTGCGCATAATCCGCCAGCACGTGCACATGGCTGGCCACCACCGCGCGCAGGGTATCCAGATCCACATGGCACTTCCGGGTGTCGATGAGCGGTGGTGCAACCACCTTCTTGACGCTCGCCAGCCCCAGCGCTTCCAGCACGCAAATATAGGCCCAACCTAAATCGAACTCCCAAGGCTGTAGGGAGAAGCGGGCCGAACTCGCAAAAGCGTGATGGTTGTTGTGCAACTCCTCACCACCGACCAACAGACCCCATGGCGTGAGGTTAGTCGAGCGATCCGGCGTTTCAAAGTTACGATAGCCCCACCAATGGGCTAAACCGTTAATGACACCGGCGGCGAAAATGGGAATCCACATCATTTGGACGGCCCACACCGTCAACCCGAGGCAACCAAACAGGGCGAGATCTATCACCAACATCAGGCCAATACCGTGCCACGCATAGCGCTCGTAAATTTGGCGTTCAAGCCAATCGTTTGGTGTGCCGTGGCTGTATTTGGCCAGCGTTTCGGGATTGCGTGCTTCTTCTCGATACAGTTCCACACCTTCGGCCAGCACCTTGCGGATGCCATACACGCTGGGGCTGTGCGGGTCCTGCTGCTGCTCCACAAAAGCGTGATGTTTGCGATGCACCGCGGTCCAGCCGCGCGTACCTATGCCGGTGGTTAACCACAACCATGCGCGAAAAAAATGCGCCAGCGCGGGATGCAGGCTCAACGCGCGATGCGCCTGATGGCGATGCAAATAGACCGTCACGGAGATGATGGTGACGTGCGTGAGGCAAAGTGCTGCCAGCAGGGTTCCCCACCAAGGCAAGTCCAATAAGCCATCGACAAAATTTAAAGGGGGCATGGAGAGATCGCCGGCGGAATTAACGACGGTAATTTTCTATCACTCAGGGCTCGAGATGCAATCATGTGGAAAGCACTCGCCGGATGTCCAGCCAGCGCCGCTTGGGGCGGGCATTGTAAAAGCGCCTTGGCAGGGTCTGCGCGCAAGCCAATAATGCGGTGACATGATGCCTGATGTACTCCTCGAAGCACGCGCAATATCCCGCCGATATGGGGTTCGTCAGGCTGTGCACGGGGTAAATCTAACGCTCAGGCGGGGTGACTGTTTGGGCTTGCTGGGGCTGAACGGTGCGGGCAAATCTACCACGCTCAAAATGCTGGTTGGCGTGCTGGCACCACACGCGGGCAAGATCCTCATCCGCGGCATCGACCTCGCCCAGCAGCCGCTCACCGCTAAACAGGACTTAGGCTATCTGCCAGAAACACCGCCGCTATTTTTAGATGCTCGGGTAGATGACTATTTGGCGTTTTGCGCAGCCCTGCATCGGGCACCGGACCCGACGCGACAAATTGCCCGCGCCAAACAGCGCTGCGGCTTGAACGATGTGGGCAAGCGGGTCATTGGCAATCTGTCCAAGGGCTACCAGCAACGGATCGGTTTCGCGCAGGCCATCGTGCACGAGCCCGCCGTGCTGGTACTCGACGAACCGACCGTTGGCCTTGATCCGCTGCAAATCCGCGAGATTCGTACGCTAATGCGGGAACTGGCGGGTCAGCACGCCGTGATTTTATCCACTCATTTGCTCGCAGAAGTGCAGCAGATCTGTACCCGCGTCGCGGTCTTACACCAAGGTGTGCTGGTCCATGAGGGTGCGTTGACGCCGGCCGGACTCAACCTGCAAATAACCCTGGTTGGAGCACCGAATGCGGCCGCGTACTTGCGCGAAATCGACGGCGTAACAATGGTAGAAGTCATCGCGAACGGCGTTTATCGGCTCTGCGTCGAACATCCAGCAGTTGCTGAAAGCATCGCCGCGTGGGTCGTCGCGCGTGGCTGGGGGGTGCGAGAACTGCGCAGCGCCGAAGGCCCGCTCGAGCAAACCTTCTTAGCGCTAACGGCCGGGGCGGCAGCATGAGTTTGATGCTCGTGGTACGCCGCGAGGCGCAGAGCTTTTTTCATGCCCCGTTCGCTTGGCTGGTGCTCGCGGTGATGCAGTGCCTGATGGCCTTCCAGTTTCTAGCGCAGATAGACTTGTTTCTAATCGCCACGCCACGGCTACAGCGCTTGCCGCAGCCCCCAGGCATTGGCGAATTGGTCATCGCGCCAACGTTGGGAACCGTGGCCCTGCTGCTGCTATTTGTGGTGCCGTTGTTGAGCATGCACGCTCTAGCCGGCGAGCGCCGCGCCGGAACCTTGGTGCTTTGGCAGAGTGCCCCGCTCGCGCTGCGCACCCTGATCGTCGGTAAGTTTCTCGGCATCCTGACGGTGCTGGCCGTGTGGTGGGTGCTGGCCGGACTGATGTGTTTATCGCTGGCCGGTGGGACTCAGCTTGATTGGGGCGCACTCGCCAGCGCGCTATTAGGTTTGGCGCTGATGATGGCTAGCACCACGGCCATTGGGGTCGCGTTCTCCTCTTTCACCCAACAACCGGCGCTCGCCGCGACCGGCAGCTTCACCTGTCTCATCTTTCTGTGGCTGTGCGACTGGACCGGTGGGACCACCGAAGAACCCACCGTGTTCACGCAACTCTCGATGATGTATCACTACCAGCGCCTCCTGCGCGGGTTGGTTGATACGGCCGATGTGGCCTATTTTATCGTGCTCGCAGCCGCGGCGTTAGCCCTCGCGGTGTGGCGTTTGGATGGCGAACGCCGTGCGCTCTAGCCCCTCCGCACGCGGCGCGCGACTACGCTACGCCCTGTGGCCGCTTGGGATCGTGGTGGTGGCGCTGTTGGTGTTTCGGCTGACCCTGCGCCAGCGGGTAGTCAGCGACTGGACGCACGCCGGCCGCCATACCTTGACCGCGGCCAGCGCGGCGGCGCTAGCGGCGGTGACCGGCCCGCTGGAAGTGAGCGTTTATTTGCCAACCGGCCACCCAAGCCGCGAAGCAGTGCAAGCGCTGGTGGGGCGGTATCAACGTTTACGCGCAAACCTGCACCTGCATTTTGTGGTACCCGCCGAAGTGCCCGAACGCCTGCGCACCCAAAATCTGGCCGAAGGCGACCTCGTCATTGCCGCAGGCGGGCGCCGGGAACAACTGCGGATCTATACCGAAACGGCGTTTACCAATGCCTTGGCGCGGTTGGCACGCCAAGAAGACCAATGGCTGGCTTTTGTGACGGGTCACGGTGAGCGCAGCCCGCTGCGAGGCGCAAACTTCGATGTCTCAGACTTCGCCGAAGCGCTCGCCCAGCGGGGGCTGAAAGCACGTGAAATCAATCTCGCGGCACAGCACGTCATCCCGGAGAACGCGACCGCCGTGGTCATCGCAAGTCCGCAAATTGACTATCTTCCGGGCGAAGTGGCGCTCATCGAGCAATATCTGGCCCGGGGCGGGGCGCTGCTCTGGTTGCGGGAACCCACCCCAACGCCCTCGCTGGCGGCACTAGAAAAGATGCTGGGCCTCGTGCCACACGCCATGACCGTGGTTGACCCCGGCACCCAAGCGGTAGGAATCGATAATCCAGCCCTGGTGCTCGTCACCCGGTTTGACCACCACCCGGCGCTGGCGCAGTTCAGCGCAACGGTGGTTTTGCCCTACGCAACCCCAGTCATGACGGCCCCGCCGGCACCCTGGCAGCACAGCGTGTTGTTCGAATCTTCGCCCGGAGCGTGGGGCGAAACCGCCCCCATGTCGGGCGATGTGGCCTACACCGCAGGTCTGGATTTGAAAGGACCGCTGCCACTCGCGCAAACCCTGACCCGGGGCACGCAGCGAGTCGTCGTGGTGGGCGACGGCGATTTTCTATCCAATACCTATCTCGGCAATGGCGGCAATCGTGCCTTGGGTACCCGCTTGATCGAATGGCTCGTGACCCGCGACGGCCTAATCGCCATTGAGCACACTCCAGCCGCCGACACCCAACTGAACTTCACCCGCTGGCAAACGGGATTGCTGGGGGGTGGTTTCCTATTTATCTTGCCCGGCGTTTTAGCGAGCTTTGGCGGCTGGCTCTGGTGGTGTCGGCGACATGCCTGAATTACCCGAAGTTGAAACCACCAGACGGGGTGTCGCCCCCCACCTCGAGGGACGCTGCGTCACGGGCGTGGTGTTGCGCGAGCGCCGTTTTCGCCAACCCGTGCCGGAGAATTTAGCCGACATCCTGCTTGGCCAGCGTCTCACGCAAGTGTTGCGACGCGCCAAGTACCTGCTCTTTAAATTTACCCAAGGCACGCTCATCGTGCATCTGGGAATGTCCGGGTCCCTGCGCATCACCACGCCCGGCAGCCCGCCCAAACCGCACGACCACATCGAGTTGGAATTTGACGACCAGGTCTGCCTGCGGCTGCGCGATCCCCGCCGGTTTGGCCTGATGCTGTGGACGCCCGAGGATCCCCTGCAGCATCGCTTGCTCGCAGGGCTAGGCCCGGAGCCGTGGGATCAGCGCTTTAGCGCCGAATATCTCGCCCAACTGGCCAGTGCGCGCAGCGTGGCCGTTAAAAGCTTTTTGATGGACGGGGCCATCGTGGTGGGTGTTGGCAACATTTACGCCAGCGAATCGTTGCACCGTGCGGGCATCCACCCTTCGCGCCCAGCCCGCCGCATTGCTCTGCCACGCTATGCAGCCCTAGTGGTCGCGGTACGCGAAGTGTTGGAGTTGGCTATCGGTTTTGGTGGCACTACGCTGCGCGATTTCACCCACAACGATGGCCAGCCTGGCTATTTTCGCAATGAATTGCAGGTGTATGGTCGCGCCGGCCAACCCTGTCTACGCTGCGGCACAGCGGCACCCATCGCGCAGCGTGTCATTGGCCAGCGCGCGAGCTATTTCTGCCCGCGCTGCCAACGGTGAAGGAGCCCGCGCCCAGTCCACTGGCCGCGGCCCTAGCCGGCGGACTGCTACTGGTCAGCACCATGGGAATTGGGCGCTTCGCCTACACGCCTTTGCTGCCCCGCCTAAGGGACACCTTGGGCTGGAGCTTGGCACAAGCCGGCGATGTGGCTAGCGCCAATTTTGTGGGGTATCTGCTGGGCGCGCTGCTCGCGGGCCGATTGGCAGGTCGGCCAACGCGCGCCGGATGGCTCTTTTTGGCGATGCTCCTCAGCGTGCTGTCGACACTAGCCGGCATGCTCCACTGGTCTTATGAGGGCTGGCTGGCGCTGCGTTTTGTGGCCGGGGTCGCCAGCGCTGTCGGCATGGTCATTGGCTTGGCGCTGGTCATCGACTATGTCACTCGAGCGGGTCGCCCAGGCCTGTCCTCGGTGGCGTTCCCCGGGGTGGGGGTGGGCATTGTGCTGTCGGTCATCATCATTGAAGTAGCCAAGGCTGGTGGTGCCTCGGTCGCCGGACAATGGGCGGGGCTCGGCATTTGTGCGGGGGTGTGTTCGGCGGTGGCGCTGCCCATTCTGGCGCGCCTACCCAACCTAGTGCCCAGCGCGGCGCCGGCGTTAGCCACGGCGTCGAGCACGGACTCATCTGGAGAGCTAAGACGTCTTATCGCGGCCTACGCGCTGTTGGGGTTTGGCTATGTGGTGACCGCCACGTTCATTGTCGCGATGGCGCGACAGCAGAATAGCGCGCCGTTCATTGAAGTCCTGTGTTGGCTCGTGGTCGGCGCAACCGCTGCCCCCTCGGTGCCAGTCGGCCGCTGGCTCGCGCAACGCTATGGCGTCATGAGCGTCATGCGTGGCGCTTTTTGTCTGGAGGCGATTGGGGTGTTGTTAGCGGGCTCCAGTCACAGCACCTTCATGTTGATGCTGGGCGGGGCGTGTCTGGGCGCGACGTTTTTATCCATCACGGCCCTAGGGCTCACCGCCGCTCGCAACGCAGCGGGTCCGGCAGCCGATGCGGCCATGGGCTGGATGACTGCAGCCTTTGGCGGCGGCCAACTGTTGGGGCCTTTTGTCGCAGGCCGATTGGCGCAGTGGTCGGGTGGGTTTGCCCTGCCTTCCGCGTTAGCGGCGGGCTTGTTATTAGTGGGTGCGGTGATCCTACCGCGCCACACCAGCCCGGCAGCCGGCACC
>CAIPNE010000249.1 GCA_903866355.1 uncultured Gammaproteobacteria bacterium | reverse complement strand
GGCGAGGACTGGAACCGCGGTCTCAAAAGCGGGCGCGCCCTGCTCGGTGAGATCGCTGACCGCCTGAGCCATGCCGTACATTTTTAGACTGCGCAGCATGATCACGATAGCGGCGCTTGCTGGATCATGACGCATGGCGAACCTCCCGTGCCCTGGCGCCATCGCGCAGCGTATCGTAGCGTTCGACATCCGCTCGTGGCTCCTTACTCAGGACCAAGGCCTTGGGCGCGTCCACGGTGGGCGCTGTTACCGGCTTGTCGTCCACGAGCCTGTGTAGAAGGTTCAAGACATGGGTCTCCCAGCCTGAAGCGGGATTGCAGAACTCCGCATCAAACAGATAGTGACTGACCATCGCAGTAAACCGGGCATTCACCTGACGGTTTTTGCCGCGGCCAACCCGATCAACAGCGGTCCGCATGTTGTCGTAGATCCCCCGCCTTGCTACCCCGCCCAGCACCCGAAAGGCGTGATAGTGAGCGTCAAAGAGCATCTCGTGGGTCTGGAGAAGATAGGCGCGAACGATAAACGCCCGACTATGCGACAACTTGAAGTGAGCAACTTGCAGCTTGGTCCGCTGCCCCCCGAGGATCGCCCAGTCCTCGCTCCAATCAAACTGAAATGCCTCGCCAGAGTGAAAAACCAAGGGAACAAACGTTCCCCGCCCACTGGTCTCTTGTTCTTGCTGCCGGGCTGTCTTCCAATCCCGAACAAATGCCGCCACACGGCCATAAGAACCCTCGTAGCCAAGAGCCAGCAGATCAGTATGCAACTGCTTGGTTGTGCGCTTCTGCTTGCGAGACTTGCTCGCTTCAAGCTTCAACCAGCTCGAAAGCTTATCAGCAAACGCGTCCAGCTTGCTGCGACGGTCGGGAAGCTTGAATTTTGGCTCAACCTCACCGGACCGCAGATACTTGCGGATCGTGTTCCGCGACAAGTTCGTCCGCCGGGCGATCTCCCGGATCGAAAAATGCTCCCGAAGAGCCCAACGTCGAATGACACTCAACAAATCCATGTCTATCACTCCCGATACCCCCGCCGTAGTCAGCCAGGGGGAAGTTCAACATGGGTCAAATCTAAGTGGAAATTACCGTCCCTTAGGGGTCAGTTCTCAATGCAACTCTACACAGAATCCTAAATAGGTTACCTTTTACCTCAAAATTGAGGAATGAAATCATGATGACCATGACGGATTATGCGAAAGCGCGCGGCATCTCCCGGCAGGCGGTGCGGAAGGCCATCCTCTCCGGGCGGCTCAAGGATTCGATCGTCCAAGAAGAGGGCCGCCTCAGGATTGACCCTGTGAAAGCGGATGCGGAATGGGCGAGCAACACTCTGGGCGGACATGGACCTCGCCCGCAACCGGTTGCGTCAGGCGGTGCGCTGTTGACCCGCAGCATCGACATCGAGAACTATCTGGCGGCCCGCGCCAAGAAGACAGCCTACGATGCGGAACTGTCCCGCCTGGACTATGAGGCGAAGGAGGGCACGCTTGTCCCAGCCGCTGACGTGAAAAAGCAAGCCTTCATGGTGGCCCGAATGGTGCGCGATGCCATGTTGAACATCCCGGACCGCATCGCCTCGGAGCTGGCGGCAGAGACGGGCCAGTTCGAAATCCATCGGCTTCTGACCGTAGAAATCCGGCGGGCGCTCGGAACCGCGCTCAACATGATGCCGTCGGCCCCGGCGTTGGCTGGCCATCCCGCGCATTGACGGACGCACCTCGGTTAACCGGTTGACGGCTCCGGGACGGGATCCCGCGCTCGGCTCAGGCGGCGACGGGCAACCGGGAGGGGTGGCGTCCCTTCTGGCGGTGGCTGGGGCTACGCTCTGGGTAGGGCGCAGTTCGGGAAGGCCTGAGGCTGTCGCAATGGCCCGGCTGAATTTCGCAGCGGTTCGCCAAAGACCGCCCCAATCCGCGCACGATTTGGGGACTAATT
>CAIPNE010000248.1 GCA_903866355.1 uncultured Gammaproteobacteria bacterium | reverse complement strand
CCAAGGATAAAAGGGCAGGGGGTCATTTTCGGCAAGCCCAAGCGGGCGTCAACGCCGCCAAAACATACCCGCCCTGCCACGATAAATCGAGCGCCGTGAGTGGCTGATCCGTAACGCGCAGCGCGCTAATCTGCCGTCCGCTGGGCGGGTCGCCACCCGACACCCAACACGGCCTGGCCCGCGCGCACGCCCGGCTTAGGCTTTCCAGTTTGGGTGTGAATGCCTATGCTCAGAACCACCATTAGGGAGCACACCATGAGCCTTCAGTATCACGATCCGCGGGCGGCATTGCCCACGCCGGCCGAGCCCTACCATTTGGGGGCCGATTTTTCGCAAGCTGTTACCGTTGGTCTGTTGGCCAACGGTTTTCCGGGCTCGGTGGAGTTTCTCGATGCGCTGGAAGTGGCGCTCGGCGCCGCGCTGCCAACGGTGCGTTTTAAGCGCTACAACAAAGGTAACCCTTCAATTCCCGCGAGTGCGGAACTCCTCGCCGCGATCCGTGCCGAGTGTCACGCCGTGGCCTCGGCTTACGGCCACTGAGGCAGCTGCACTTCCGGCACCGTGCGTGACGGCATTGCATTGGCAAAGTCAGGCCTCCCAGCGTTGGCTTTGGTGACTGAGAATTTTTGGGCGCAAGGGGATTTCATCGCCCAAGCGGCGGGTATGCCCGACGTGCCGCGCTTGCGTCTGCCCCACCCGGTGGCCGGCATCGGCCGGGCCGCGATGAGCGCTCTGGCGGAGCAAATTTGCGCCGAGGTGATCGCCAGCCTCGCTCACCCATGAGTACCCTGCTGAGTGCGGCGAATGAAGAGGATGCGCTAGAGCAACTTCACGCCGCTCGCTGCACCGATGGCTTGCCGGTGGTGATCCCAACGACTGCGCGCGTGGCCCGCATGGTGCTCGCGGGTGGTTTAGATGGCGATTTGACCATCGGCGAAATGGGCCCTTTGGGCGGGGTCGCGACGGTGGAGAAAATTGCCGTGGCGGCCGTGATGGCGGGTTGTCTGCCAGATTATTTCCCGGTGGTATTGGCGGCCTGCCGCGCGATTTGTCAGCCGGCCTTCGACTTGGCTGAAATGCAGTCGACGACGCACTGCATTGCGCCGCTCATCATCGTGAATGGTCCGGCACGTCTGGCCTGTGGGCTTGCCAGTGGTTATGGCGTGATGGGTCCGGGGCACCGCGCTAACGCCAGCATTGGTCGCGCGCTGCGACTGGCGATGATCAACATTGGCGGTGCACGGCCAGGCGAATCCGACATGGCCTTGCACGGGCATCCTGCCAAGTTCACCTGCTGTATTGCCGAGGATGAAGCCGCTTCACCGCTGCCGCCCCTGCATACCAGTTTGGGTTATCGCGCGGCACAAAGCGTGGTGACGGTGGTGGGTGTGGAGGGTCCGCATTCGGTTTTTTTCACCGGCGATGCCGATGATCCGCAGTGTGCCGAACGTCTACTCAACACCTTGGCCGGTGTGATCGCCAACCCTGGCAGCAACAATTCACACCTAGGTGGTACGGCGGCGGTGGTGGTGGTGCTCAATCCGGAGCACGCCCAGATACTCGCTAACGCAGGCTTCCAGCGGGCGGATATCCAACGTGAACTGGCGGCCCGTGCGGTCACGCCGCGTAGCGCGCTGGCAGCCCTTAATCCCCACTTGTTGCTGGGCCATGGCGATCCCCTGCCGGCGGTGCGGGATCCGGCCAATCTGCATATCCTCACGGCGGGTGGCGCGGGGCTTTACAGTATGGTGATGCCATCTTGGTGCGCCGGCCCGCACGGCAATATCGCCGTGCATGCCGAGATCGTGTTGGGACAGTTTTGCGAGCTGCCGTGAGCGGGCGCCTGAGCCGGGTGGCAACTGCTCGGCACGCGGTGGCAACTGCCACCCTGAGCGCGAGCAGTCTTGGCTTGCGCTCAGGGTGGGCGCAGGTGCTCAGCTACAGGTTGGAGGTTTCGCGTTGAATGGCAATCCAGGCCTTAATAGCGCCGCCGCGTTTGATGGGCAGTACCCGCCAATGCATGATGAATGGCGTGCCGTCTTTTTTGTAATTGATCGCTCGCCCTTCAAATTTGCCGCCGCCGATCAGCGCCGTGCGCAGTCTTTCGATCACCTGTTTGTCGGTGGCCGCACCTTGGAGAATCCTAGGGGTCTTGCCAACGGCGTCTTCGGAGCTAT
>CAIPNE010000247.1 GCA_903866355.1 uncultured Gammaproteobacteria bacterium | reverse complement strand
TGATAGAGCAAATTGAATAACGGCAAGCCCTTGGTAATGCTCACCGGTATGCCGGTGGATCCGGAGGTCTGCGCCACCACCGTGTGAGTGGTGTGGGGCAGCGTAGTGCCGGGTTCGGCAATCAGCGCGGCGGCGTGGGTTTGCAAATCTGACCGCGTCAGCACCGGCAGGTCGGCGAAGTTAAATTGGCCGGTAAACGACGCCAAGCGCTCGCGCCAGTAAGGGCAAGCGCGCTTGGCGTGCATCACCATGGCGCTCAACTGGCGGTCTCGTAACTGCGCTTGTTGGGCCGGCGGCGCGCGCTCAAAGGCTGCAAATTGTTGTGCCAACTGGCCCACCTGCGCTGCAAACGGCGAGAGCAAACGCGGGAAAACCACCTCAACCATGGGCATTCGCCACCCTGCGCGCCCGGCCTTGTCCGGCAAACAACAACGCCAGCAGCGCGTAACACACGGGGATCGCCAGCCCCGCCGCACCCCAACCGAAGCTTTCGACCGGGCCGGCCGCCGTTAGGCGATAGCCATGCATCACCCCACACGCAGACAACCCTGCGGCGATGCCCGCCCACCCGGCGGCAAGCCTAAATTGGTTATCGATGAGGGCACAGGCCATGGCCGCCCACAGTGTGCTGGTGAATAAAAACCCTGACCACAAATGCAGCGCGCCGGTCATTGCAAACGCACCGGAGGCGTCGATTAGCGCCAGATGAGCAGCGTCCGGTACCACACCACTGGCACGCAGCGCGCCGGTGATCGAGAGCACGCCCCACGCGGCCAGCGCCGGGAACAACCCCAACGCGATGGCTGGGGCGTGTCGGCGGGGGGTGGCCTGGAATGCTTGCGCGGTGATAACAATCGCAATCCACACCACAATGCCCGCGCCCGCCTCTACCGGCACATAGCGCACAAGTACTGGCGCCAGCCCCCCACTAATGACCAACAGCCAGAACACCCCATTGGCGATGGAATATCCGGTGCGGGCACCCATGGCCTTCCACCCTGGATGTCCAATGTAAACGGTAGTTGGGAAGCAGCTGCCGAAACAAGCCGCCGCCAGCGTGGCCAGCCCGTTAACCAGCATCGTGGGCGCCACGGGATAGGAATCCCCAGCGGCCTGCGCGCTCTCGATGTTTTGCAGCGTGCCCAAAACGTTCAGCAAGCCCATCGAGATAATCACCGACCAGGCACCATCCAAGGAGGGAAAGCTCAGGCCGCGCAGCAAATCGGGTAGCACCGGCCAAGGCAGAGCCAAAGCCCACGGCACCTCGAGCGACGGGGGTTGAGGTGTTTTTAGCCAAAATGCCAACGCCGAACCGATCACCACCGCCAGCAAACCCGCTGGTACGCCGAAGGGCAGCGGCCGGCGCCCCATGTAGTGGGCCAGCACAAAGCCAAAGCCCAGCAATCCCACCAGTGGGTAGCGAAAAATCCGCAGCATGAAGTCCATGGAGATGAACGTGAGCGCGATGCCCGACAGCGCCGCCAAGAGTGCGGCGCGCGGCGTGTAGCGACGCAGTCGCGCGCCCACCAGCGCACCCAGCGCCTCGATGACGCCCGAGAAAAAGCACGCCGCCAGCCCCGCTTGCCACGCCCGCGTGGCGCGTTCATCGGGCGGCAGGTCCTCCCCCCATCAGCCACACCGGCAGCATCACCAGCAATACATAAGCGAACACCGAAGGGGTGTTGATGCCAAAAGGCAGCGCGGTGACATCCGTGCGCCCGGTGCGGGCCGCGAGCTGCCGCGCCTGCCAACCGTAGTACAGATTGCCGACCAACAGACTAACCGCCACCCCCGGCAGAATGCGCCCAAAAACCAGTGCATCGGAGAAATGCAGCAGCTCGCGGGTGAGCGCCACGATGATGAGAATCTGCACTAGATTGTCGACCATCAAGCCGAAGAAGCCGTCCAAGTCCCCGCGTACCCACCAACCTTGACGCATGCTCGCTCCTTAATTTTACGCAGACGCACAAGGCGCCGTTTTAGACTTTGGCTGTGGTTGATTTGGGACCGCCAGGAAATTGCCGGCGGCGTGGCCTTGTGGCGGCGAGCTGGTCAGGGTCCCCGCGCCGCGCCAAGTCTTATCCTCGGCAGATCAACTCGCGTGGGAAGACCGCGCAGGTGTTTGTGCCCTTCGCCCCAGTGTAGTGGAGCCCGGCGCTAACCGGGGTGTTTGACGCGCGGCTGAATCAATCTGGCAGGCATTTTTGCAGCGCCCGTCACGCGCCACGGGCACCTCGTCCAGCGCGCCGTTGCCCAGCGCTGTTGTGGCAGACGCTGCCTCGCCCGCGCAGCGTTTGGTGAGCGCGCCGTCAGCGCACTACACAGCGCTGATCCGCCAGCGGCGGGTTAGCAGATCAAGGCGTCGATTTAGGCGACCAAGCAGCCCACGGATTAACCGGCGGCGCCAGAGCTTGGTCCGCCACATACCACGCCTCTATTTTTTCGCGCGCCCATGGCGTGCGGCGCAAAAAAATCAGGCTCGATTTAACCGATGGATCAAACTGAAAACACCGCACCGGTACGCGTGCCGCCATCGCCGCCCAACCATGCCGCGCCCGCAGAGACTCCACCACCATCGCCAAAGTGACGCCATGCAGTGGGTCTTGCATTGTTTTGGGGTGAGTGGGCAAGGGCTGCGCCAACGCAGCGTCGTGCAGAATATTAGGTGCCGCGAGTGCGGCGTGGATTTCGGGGTCTTTAGGCATGTCGCTAGCTTAACGCACGTGCCGGTGCGCAAGGTACCTAGCGATTTATCAGGCAACGCCCGGCTCACCGAGTAGGCGCGCGCAGAGGTGCGTGGTGCGCAGTTCGCTCATCCGCAAGTAAGCGAGTGACCGGGTGAGGTAACCGTTCGCTGCCGGGTCGCGGCTCTTGCGGCATGCCAGCATGGTGTGCTCATAGGCTTGATTTTCGCGACCGCTCGCAAGGCCACTGGGTGGTGGATAACGATGCCGGATCCACAGCGCTGTTTGGGTCCCGGCGTGAACCAAACTGCCAGCACGGCCCCTGCGCGGCGCAAGTTTTGGCCAGTGCACCAAGCCAAGCCCCGCAGCGGGCGCTCTCGTACCACGGATTAGCGAGCGCTACGCACGCAAGAATCCTGATCGCCATCAGCTGCGTATTAAGGACTATGGCTATAGTTCGCCAAAACCATACCCCAGCCGACTACCGGCACTGAACTGCGGCCCCTCGCTCAAGTGATATTCAAGGAATCCCTAGCATGCAACGTTCCATCTTTTCGTTACTCGTCGCCCTCGCGGTAGCACTGTCACCGCTGGTGCCATCGGGTGCTGTCGTAGCCCAGGATGAACCAAAGTTGAACCAATTCTGGTGGCCTGCACAGCTGAACCTCACGCCTCTGCGCCAGCACGCTGCTGAGTCCGATCCCATGGGTGAGGCGTTCAACTACGCTGAGGCCTTTGCACAGCTTGACCTCAACGCCTTAAAAAAGGACATCAAGACGCTCTTGACGACATCCCAAGACTGGTGGCCAGCGGACTA
>CAIPNE010000246.1 GCA_903866355.1 uncultured Gammaproteobacteria bacterium | reverse complement strand
TTTCATGCCGGCGAGTTCGCTGCTGGAGAGCCCTAGCAGTTCTCCGAGCACCTGCGCGTTGTGCTCGCCGAGATCCGCGCCCGGCCAGTCGGTGCGCCCAGGGGTGGTCCCCAGCTGGGGAATGATGGCGGGGATTTTCAACGGTTCACCGTCGATGGTGACGGTCTCGAAAAGACCACGTGCGTGGTACTGGGGGTCATTAAACATGTCCGCAACGCTATAGATGGGACCGGCCGCAACCCCAGCGGTTTCTAATTTGGCTAAGACCTCAGCTTGCGGCATGGAACCCGTCCACGCGCCAATCACGCCGTCGATATGGGTTTGATGTTCCACTCGATTGATGTTTTCGCGGTAGCGCGGGTCTTGCGCCATGTCAGGCCGGCCCATGAGTTCGCAGAGCCGGGTGAACATCGGGTTGGTGTTAGCCCCGATGATGATGGTTTTACCCTCCATCGTGGGGTAGATATTCGACGGTACGATACCGGTCAGCGTGGACCCTGAGGCTTCGCGAACCAGCCCTAGACCGTCGTATTCGGGCACCACGGATTCCATGAGGTTGTAGATGGCCTCAAAAATAGCCACATCTACCACCTGACCCTCGCCGGTCCCATCGCGCAGCCGTCCAATATAGGCCAGCAGGATACCCAGCGCCGCATGGATGCCCGCCAGCGAGTCACCGATAGAGAGATTGGGTCGCACCGAAGGTTCGCCGGGGAAGCCATTGAGGTAACGAAAGCCGCCGAAACCTTCGCACACCGAGGCAAAACCCGGGCGCGGCGCGTAGGGGCCGGTCTGGCCATAGCCGGAAATCCGCGCGTAGATGAGCGCCGGGTTGCTCTTTTTGATGTCTGCGGGACCCAAGCCCCATTTTTCCATCGTCCCGGGGCGAAAGTTTTCGACCAGAATGTCGGATTTGTCGAGCAGACGATGCAGCAGTTCGCGGCCTTCCTCTTTGCGCAGGTCTAGGGTCACGCATTTTTTATTGCGGGCGAGGCTCGCCCACCACAGCGCTTTGCCGTTTTTTAGCGCCCGCCAGCCGCGGATGGGGTCGCCCCCTTCAGGGGGTTCAACCTTGATAATCTCAGCGCCAAAATATCCGAGAATCGTGGCAGCGAAGGGGCCGGCCAGTAACTGACCTACCTCAATAACTCGCAGGCCATCTAAGGGGCGGCGGGTGGGGGACGGCAATGACATGCGCAATAGGCTCCTCGTGGCCCGGTGGATGGCCCGGAATGGTTTTTCTGTGGATAGGATAGGCAACGCCGCGCGTTGCAGGGCGCCTATTTTGAGCCGGCTACCGCTGCGAAGCCAGCGTAGGGGCGACGCACCAGCCAAGCACCGAGGGCGATTCCCAGCGCGTCGGCCAACGCATCGCCCACGGAGCTTGAACGATAGGGCACGTAGCCTTGCGCGAATTCAATGGCAATGCCAAGCACCAGCAGCCAACCGGCCAAATGCTTGCGCCGCGCCACGGGCGTGGCCCACGCAAACCACGCCATCAGCACGCCGTAGGCGGTGGCATGGTACAGCTTGTCGAGGTGTGAGAACGCTGGCCCCGGCAACTCGCGCAGGGGTAGGAGGCTCAAAATGGTCACGCCCAGCGTCTGCAACCAGCCTAAGGCCAGCCACAGTTTGAGGCGTGCACCCGAGCGTTGTTCAGGTCGTCGTTTTGTTGATTTCAACGATGTATCGAAACAAATCTGATTCCGACAGCAGCCCACAAAGCCGGCCGTCCATGTCCACCACCGGCAGTCCGCTCACTTTGAGTTGCAACATCGTTTGGGCGGCGAGGGCGACCGAGGCGGTGAGCGGAATCGTGATGGGGTCGGGGGTCATAATCGCCCCGACACGCGGGGTGTGGTTGAATTCTGCCGTATCGGCGGAGGCGGTGGCCATGGCTGCGCGCACGTCGCCGAGGCTCAGAATGCCCACCAAGATCTCGGCATCAATCACCGCTAGGCGGCGGATATTGCGCTGTCGCATCAGGCTGGCCGCCTCTTCGAGGCTGGTGCTGGCGGAGACGGAAATCACGTTAGGGGTCATCCAATCGCTGACTAAATCATGCATCCAAGCGCTCCAGCAGTGAATTCGGTAAAGCCCTAGCGGCGGGCGGGTGCAATTATTGAGCAGACCGCCGCTAACCCAGCCATGACGAAGTTTTATCGATGGCGGATATCGGGGGTGCTGTTGCTGACAGCTTGCCTCACGGTCGTGCGCGCGGATGATTTTGCGAGTGGTGTTGCGGCCTATCGGGCCCAAGACTATGCCGCCGCCCGCCAGGTATTCCAACGCTTAGCGCAGGCGGGCGACGCCCCGGCCCAGTTTGCCTTGGGTTTGCTTTACGACAACGGCGATGGGGTGCCCCAGAACGATGTGACGGCTGCGGGCTGGTATGAAAAAAGTGCCAATCAGGGCTACGCCAAGGCTCAGTATAATTTGGGTGTGATGCACCTCACCGGACGCGGCGTCCCGCGCAACGACGCGCGCGCCCGTCGCTGGTTTGAACAGGCCGCGGCCCAAGGCAACTCTGACGCGGTGGCGCGGATTATTCAATTTGCGGAAGGCGGCGATGTGGAGGCCCAATATCGCCTCGCCTTAATGTATCTGCGAGGCGGCGCGGTGCCGCGTGATCAAGCCTTGAGTTACCGCTGGATGCAGCGCGCCGCGGCGCGTGGGCATCTTAATGCCATGTTTGGCATGGGCCTGTTAGCCGAGACCGGGCAGGGCACCGATCGCTCTTACGCGGCGGCGGTGAACTGGTACGTGCCAGCCTCTCATCAGGGTCAGGTGCAGGCGACTTACACTCTGGCGCGCTTAGTGCGATTGGGCCAAGGCCAACCACGGGATTTGGCGCGCGCCGCACAGCTCTATGAGAAAGCGGCGTCGGCGGGCTTTGTGCCTGCGCAGTTGTCGCTGGGTATGTTGTTTGATTTTGGTGAGGGCTGGCCGCGCAATCCGGCTAGCGCGGTCGTTTGGTACAAGCTGGCAGCCAATAACGGCAGCGCCGACGCGCAGATCAACTTGGGCTATCTCTACGCCACCGGCGGCGGGGTGTCGCGAGATCCGATCGAGGCGTATGCGCGAACTTATGCCGGCGAACGTTTGGGCCATCCGCTGGCGACGGTGAATCTCGCGCTGGTGGGGCGCGGTCTGGAGGCTTCTGAAGTCTCCTTGGCACAAGCGCGCGGGCGGGGTTATCTCAACCGCGCGCGCAGCCTCCCCAGTGCCAACCTAACCCGCGATGAGCCCAGCACACCCACGCCTTAACGCTGCGCGTAGTGCGCGGCAATGCCCAAGAACAGCGTGGCGCCCAGCCAGTTGTTATTCATGAAAGCCTTAAAGCAGGCAGCCGGATCGCGGGTACGGATCAGCCATTGCTGATAAATCCCAAGGCCGCTTGCCAGCAGCAGCGCGAGCCAAAAAGCGCCACCTAAATGCGCCTGTTGGCCGATGAGTATCAGGGTGAGTAGGAGCAGTAGTTGGAGTGTGCCAATGGCGAGGCGATCGTAGTCAGCAAACAGAATGGCCGTAGATTTAATGCCGATTTTGCGGTCGTCTTCCCGATCGACCATCGCATATTGAGTGTCGTAGACCAGCACCCAGAGCACGACGGCGCCGAGCATCAGCCACGCCAGCGGCGGTACGTGGCCGCACTGGGCTGCAAACGCCATGGGCACTGCCCACGCGAACGCCGCCCCCAACCACACTTGGGGCAGATGGGTATAGCGCTTCATAAAAGGATAAATAACCGCCAGTGGCACGGCGACCAGCGCCAGCGCGACCGTGAGCCAGTTAAGCGTCAGAACGAGCCCGCCGGCCAAGATCAACAGCACGCCGAACACCCGTAGCGCTGCCGCTGGCGAAATTTCCCCCGTCGCGAGCGGCCGGTCGCGAGTGCGTTGCACCCGACCATCGAAATGACGATCGGCGTAGTCGTTGATCACGCAGCCAGCCGAACGCATCAGCACGGTGCCGCACACAAACACCGCCAGCACAAACAGATTGGGCACGCCATCTGCGGCGATCCACAGGGCCCACAGGGCCGGCCAGAGCAGGAGCAGGATGCCGATGGGGCGATGCAAGCGCATCAGGCGCCAATAAGCGCTCCACGCGGGACGGCCGCTTGCCTCAGACTTTTGCATAATCAATTCGCGCCACCACCCAGCGTTCAATGAGACGCTCGACCAGCGCCGGCGCCTGCGCCAAGAGCTCATCGGCCATGCGTTGGACCAGCGGCAGCAGCGCGCGGTCGCGACTTAAATCGGCGATCCGAAATTCTGCGAGGCCCGTTTGCCGGGTGCCCAGTACTTCGCCGGGACCGCGCAATTCTAAATCGCGTTCCGCAATCACAAAACCATCGTTGGTTTCGCGCAGTACTTGGAGTCGATGCCGCGCGGTTTCCGACAGCGGCGCTTGATACAGCAGCACACAGTCGGCGCGCGCTGGCCCACGTCCTACGCGCCCGCGCAGCTGATGCAGTTGCGACAAGCCCAGACGCTCGGCGTTTTCAATGACCATCAGACTGGCGTTAGGGACATCCACACCGACCTCGATGACCGTGGTGGCCACGAGGAGGTCGATGTCACCAGCCACGAAGGCCAGCATGATTGCCTGCTTCTCTTTTTCTGCCAGGCGCCCATGGATCAGCCCCACGCGCAGCGGGGCGAGCGCGCCGCTCAGCGCTTCGGCGGTGTCGGTGGCGGCTTGAGAATCCAGATGCTCGGACTCTTCAATGAGCGGACACACCCAATAGGCTTGATGTCCGTCCCGACATAACTGCGCGACCCGCGTCACGATGTCTTCCCGGCGGGTGGCCGGCAACACGCTGGTGCGCACTGGCTGGCGCAGCGGTGGTAGTTCGTCCAGCACGGAAATATCCAAATCGGCATAAGCGGTCATGGCCAGCGTGCGGGGAATCGGGGTGGCCGTCATGATCAGTTGATGCGGGCGCGTGGCCTCGCGGGCGCCTTTTTCTAACAGCGCCAAGCGTTGATCCACGCCAAAGCGATGTTGTTCGTCCACGATCACCAGCCCCAGATCAGCATAGTGGACGTCGGCTTGAAACAGCGCGTGGGTGCCCACGAAAAGCCGCGGCCCGGGCTCGGTCAACGCCGCACGCGCTTGGCGACGGGCGAGCCCGGTTTGCTTGCCCGTCACCAACACCACCTCGATCGACAAGGCCTTAAACCAGCGTCCGAGGGTGCGATTATGCTGTTCTGCCAGCAGTTCGGTGGGCGCCATGAGCGCCACCTGCCGATTGGCCGCCAGCGCATTGGTGGCCGCCAGCGCCGCTACGGCGGTTTTGCCCGCCCCCACATCGCCTTGCAGCAGACGGAGCATGGGCCGGTCACGCACGAGGTCTTCATCGATTTCTCGCACCACCCGTTGCTGGGCACCGGTCAGTGTGAAGCCCAAGCCCGCCAGCAGCTGCGTGCGCAAAGCGGCATCGGGCGGCAGACTGGGTGCGCAGTAACGGTGCGAATGCTGGCGCAGGCGCCGCAAAGTCAGTTGATGGGTGAGCAGTTCTTCAATCGCTAAGCGCTGCTGGGCCGGATGGTGGCCTTCCCACAGTGCGGCAACGGGGGCGGCGGGCGGGGGGCGATGAACGTAGCGCAAGGCCTCGACCAACCCGGGTAGCGATTGTTTGGCGGGGAAATACCGGGCGATAAAACGGTCTATTTCGTCGGCGTCGGTGGCTGTTCGTGCTAACACTTCCAGCGCCTGATCGGTGAGCTTACGCAGGCGTGTCTGATGAAGCCCTTCGGTGGTGGGGTAAATGGGCGTTAGCGCGGTGTCGCTCGGCAGGGGTGCCGCTTCGTCGATGACTTGAACTTCCGGATGGACCATCTCCAGCCACTGGGGCCCACGCCGGATTTCTCCAAAGCAGCGCACGCGCCGCCCGACGGCAAGTCGCAGTTCTTGGGCACGGTTGAAGAAGAAAAACCGTAAGGTGAGTGTCCCGGTGTCGTCGGCTACCCGACACACCAAGGAGCGACGTTTGCCAAAGTGCACCTGATTGGTTTCGATGTTGCCTTCCACGACCAATTCGGTGAGCGGGCGGGCATCGCCAATGGGGATCACACGGGTCCGGTCCTGATAGCGTGAGGGTAAATGAAACACCAACTCGCGAATGGTGCGGATCCCCAGTCGCCCTAACGCTTCAGCAACGCTGGGACCCACGCCGGTCAGCCGCAGTACAGGGTCTTCCAAACTTGTAGGTGGCGCTGCGGCCATCGTGGATGTGCCGCTTAGGCCGGATCCGACAACACGAGCACCGCGTCTATTTCCACCCGTGCGCCCTTTGGCAAGGCCGCCACTTGCACCGTGGCGCGGGCGGGATAGGGCGCGCTGAAAACCCGGCTCATGGCCGCGTTGACCTGCGCAAAATCACTCAAGTCTGTTAGGTACACGGTGAG
>CAIPNE010000245.1 GCA_903866355.1 uncultured Gammaproteobacteria bacterium | reverse complement strand
GGTTACGGAATAAATATTACTAGCGAAGGAACGCGAACTGAAGGGGAATGGAAGGAGGGAATTGCTCCTGCTTTCGCCAAAACCACGAGTTTTGCGTCCGAGTTTTTAAAGGCCTTTAAAGACGGATATGAAGGCGGCAGGAAGTAGAGGCCGAGTCGATAAAATTTTAGATTGCCTCTCCTGACGGCCTTCACGTTTCGGCCCAGGTATCTGGGCTGGCTTTTTCTGTGGGGCGGGTGTTATCGTCGAACAATATAAGTGATTGTCCGGTGAGTATTGGAGAGGAGTGGAGTATGCCATTTTGTCCGTCTTGCGGCGCTGCCGCTGGTTCTCAAGCAATTGTCTGCGTCAAATGCGGTGTCGGCTTGCCGGGTCAATCGCGGTCAACTTCAGGTGGCACTGAAGACCGCGAGTGGCTGGTAGTGCTGCTGCTCTGCTTTTTTCTCGGAATCTTCGGAATCCACCGTTTCTACACTAAGCACACCACCATTGGTATCGTGCAATTGCTGACACTTGGTGGCTGCGGCATCTGGGCGCTTGTCGATTTCATCTTAATTTTGGTTGGCAACTATAAAGATGCTAACGGACAGCCCCTACGTAAGTAGCCGAATCGGTGATCGAACTGTGGCGCTTGGCCTCCTTTTTGCCGTGGGCGCCACCATGTTCGCACCGCAGTGGGTACTTTCCGTTACCCCAAACTGTCTCATTTCCCGCGTACTGGGTGGTGGGGTTTGTTGGGGCTGCGGAATTACCCACGCGGTTGTAGAGTTGGCGCATTTGAATTTTCAGGCGGCTACGGCCGCCAATCCGTTGGTTTATGTTGTTGCGCCCTGTCTTGGATGGATAATCTTTAAGTTCGTTCGGCTATCGTTTCGAACTTAACATTGGGCGTCGCCCCACGGGCCTTATTGACATTCATGCCCGGTTTCATTGGAGCGCAGGTCTCGCAAGCGCGAGCCTAGCAGTGCGCAATTCTGCTGGAAGTGCGAAGACTGTTCTAGGAACTGGAGGTCTTCAGCGTCTGGGTTTCTTGAGAGCGTTATTCGACGTTTGGCTTCGTCATAGGCTCTCACCAAAACTTCCGTTGCCAGTAGTTCGCCTATAAAAATAAGCGGATTGGTATCCCCCGCCTTTGGCATGCGCTTGAAAGCCTTCTTGAGGATGGCTTTGGTGAAGTGCTCCGCAATCGATCCTGTTAACTGCCTGTAGAGCCATTGGTCACTGCTTAGTCCGTTAGAACTCGCTACCACTACTGGCAATAGGCTAGGGGAGGTGGCGAATTGAGGGTTTTCTACATCGTTCACAATGCTACCGAACGCCAAGTATTGTTGTGTCTCCTGTGCGCGCGAATATGCGGCGGCGCTTCGGGTTAGTTCACCTATTTCTTCGGATGTTGCTCCCAAAGAGCGAACGCGATCGATACTGGTCAAATATTGGTAGGCTAAGGTGAGGTCGCCTCTGGACTTGGTTGCCGCGGCCTTGGTTTTCAAAAATTCTTTTAACAATGGCACGTGGTTGTTCGGAACTACAAAGACGTCGGAATTTCCGTCTCGCGCCATGTCGCGAGCATAGTCATATGGGCGCCCTTGTTCGTGAAAAATCACATTCGCTGTCAAAGGTTCGTTCCGTCCATGTGCCCATGAGTAGGCGTCAGCATGATTTGAAGGCGACGAACGAAAATAGCCCCAACCGCGGTTTCGCTGAATGAAAAGTGCCACCGCCATCTGTTCTTGTAGCGAACTCCGCATAGATTCGTAATCTAGATGGATCAGGGTCCGCGTAGTGTTGCTGCCTAAACGCACGAGGGCGGGGTTCTGTCGCCGGAGCGAATCTTGGAGAAGTTCGACTTCATAGGGCTGGACATGCGCCAATGCTGGACGGTCTTGCGGGCTTACGGCTGAGCGTGCGAGAGTTTCAGTCGCTAGCAGACTGTATGCAACCAGCAAGAAACAACGGCCGAGCCTTGCGGTCATCAGAACTGGTCTAGTCGGATACGGATGACGTCTGATTTAGTCAAGCGGGCGGCAAATTTCGTCCTGAGCGAGTCGTCGGACAGGGATTCCATGGTTTTCTGAACCGCATACTGATAGGCGGACTGCGCTGCGGGCTCGAGGTGGGCGGGGTCAACGGGCGCAAGGATGCTGCCTACTGCTTCAATGAGTGGCTCATTGCTCTTTAGTGGCACCAAGGTTCTGACTCGATTATGTGTTTTAAGCGCTTTTTCTATTTCACTCGCGGCCCAGTTGTTGTATCGCATTCGTTGGAGTGATTCAAGTTTGCTGGCGACAATGGCTTGCTGCGAAAGCAATGAGCGTAGTTCGGCAGTACTCTTCGCGCTTTCATCGGCTGGATAGTAGGCCAGCGCGGACTGCGCTAGCGCATGAAAGCGGAAGCCATCGCGAGCCGCTACTTGGCGTAGAGCTTGGTTCTCTAGCGATGACACCTTCGCGACTACCATTTTTCGCAGTCTCTCAATCTGCGTTGCGCGGATTGCATCTACTGCGGCTACATCCGAACCGGCAATCAACCAGTTGTTAAGTTCTGAAAGCGCCTTTGCAACGGCTGACTCATCGTTGGTTGTGCCTAGTGTGTCGAACAGTGCACTCGCGTCTGCTGCCGTCTTTGTTCCTGGAAGAATTCCGTTAGCGGCAGTTCTGCTCTGTTGATACTCAGCATCGAGAACGGCATTGGCGATTGAATCCG
>CAIPNE010000244.1 GCA_903866355.1 uncultured Gammaproteobacteria bacterium | reverse complement strand
CGTGATTACCAGGTATTTTGGCAGGGTGATCACGCCACCAAAGACCTCAACGCTGAGGTCGCCGCCGACATTCCACAGGATGGAGATGAAGGTGACGGCGTTGAGCAGCGCTGTCAGCGCACCGGTAGCCATGCTGACCGGCGCGTCCGTCGCGACCCGTACGTCCTCGGCGATCCGATATTCCGGGTTCCGGTCCTCGCCCGCCTCGAAGCGCAATTGCAGGAAGCGGTCGTTATCCAGCCAACGATCGATCAGATGCCGGGTCAGCCACGCGCGCCAATTGCGCTGTATGGTCATGCGAGCCCATACCGACAAAATCGTCAGCAGCACGCTCATCCCGGCGAGCAGCGGAAAAAGCAGTGCCGTGGTCCGCAGTGTCGTGCCGTCGCGGCGACCGAACGCGTCGAAGAAATCACGGCTCCAAAAATTCAATCGGTACTGCATCGCCAGCTGCAGCACGGTGGCGCCGATCAGCACGGCGGTCAGACACCAGGCGGCAGTCGCGCCGGGCGGACGCCAGAACCCAGTGGCGGTCCGCCAAAATCGGGAGCCATCAGGCAACCTGCTTCCGCGCCGATGGTTAAACTCTTCCTCATCGGGTCTGCTCACACGACTGTGCCGAACAAGGCCCCGACACCGGCGGTGATCCCCATAGCCAACGCCCCCCAAAACGTGACCCTTATCGCGGCCGGCATCATGGGCGCACCACCCACGCGTGCAGCCAGTGCGCCCAGGAGTGCGAGAAAGAGAAGCGAAGTGCCTGCCACAGCGAAAATCAGACCTGCGGCCGGGGTCAGGGCCGCAACAATGAGAGGCATGACCGCTCCAACCGCGAAGCTACCTGCCGACGCGAATGCGGCCTGGATCGGGCGGGCTCTCAGTGTCTCGGAGATGCCGAGTTCATCGCGGGCATGCGCGCCAAGGGCGTCATGGGTCATCAGTTGGTCCGCGACCTGCTTCGCGAGAGACGGTTCCAGACCACGAGCGACATAGATCTCCGCGAGTTCCGTGTGCTCCCCTTGATCATTGGTGCGAAGTTCAACGCGTTCTCGCTCAAGATCAGCCTTCTCGGTGTCCGCCTGTGAGTGTACGGACACGTACTCACCCGCGGCCATTGACATGGCACCGGCGACAAGGCCGGCGATCCCTGCGACCAACACGCTGCTCCGACTCCCATGAGCGGCGGCCACGCCCAGAACCAGACTCGCCGTCGATAGGATGCCGTCATTCGCACCCAATACGGCGGCGCGCAGCCAACCGCTCTGTTCGGTGCGATGTCGTTCCCGGTGGCGGGCCAGCATCTTCAGTTCTTCCGATAGAGACCGGCCCCGATCAATATGACACCCAGAGCAATGGCGCCCCCGCTGACCAACGGAGGGATAACGTATGCGGTGCTTTCGGTCGTCTGAAGCTTCAAGTCCCCGATTTTTGCCACGTCCTTGGTCTGCTGGGTCGTGAATATGGGTATCGCGAACCCGAGCAAGCCAAGCAGAACCAAGATAGCTCCACCAATCATCAATCCGTTCAATGAAGTACGACCCACGCAAGCCTCCTGTTTGCAGTTTTCTGCTCGGCACGGCTACGGTGAAGGCCGTGACCTTGGGGCAAGCAGCCAACGAAAATTCATGTGATCAGAGACGTCAAAACCGTACGTCTCCCAGAAAATGTCAAAACATAAGCGATGTACTACGAGAGGCCCGACATCAGCGCAATCAGCGAAGGGCCCCGGACAGATTTACCTAGGGAGCATTAGTCGAGCAGATTGTTCGGTAGGTCAACCTGCATCCAGTTTCACTCCAACAAACCGGACCAAGGCTGTGCGATGGCGACAACTG
>CAIPNE010000243.1 GCA_903866355.1 uncultured Gammaproteobacteria bacterium | reverse complement strand
TGAAAAGCTTGGCATGGAGTGGCCTCGAAATGCGCTGCGTCACTCCTACATCAGCTACCGTCTCGCCGTTGTTAAAGACGCGGCCAAAGTGGCTCTGGAGGCGGGCAATTCACCGGACATCATCTTTAAACACTACCGCGAATTAGTCACGGAACCGGAAGCCAATGAATGGTTCTCCATCATGCCCCCCAAGGGCTGGGTTCCGCCTGAGGTAGCAAAACCGACAATGAGGCCCCGTCGGCCAAGGAAACTCATCGACGCCATCCTAGGTTGATGTTCGTTGCGCAACGAGCTTCAAAGTCCAGCCGCCTGCTGCCATGCCAGATCCATGTCGGCGCTCGTCAAGCGAAGAGCCGTGCCGAGCTGTTTCACCAAAGGGTGTTCGCGTTGGTAGTCGGTGGAAAATTCCCACTCGATCTGCGCCGTGGTTCGCTGTGGCTCGGGCATGGCGGCAATCAACTTCGGGATCTGCTCCAAGAGACCTGCCCCATGCAGCCAGAGACGTAACTGACGCGCGCTGATGACGGACATAAGAGCGCGAGTGCGGGACAGTTCTTCATCGGCTAGCGCGGCACGGATCTCCTCTTCACTGGGCAATGGCGC
Organism: uncultured Gammaproteobacteria bacterium; assembly: GCA_903866355.1. GTDB lineage: Bacteria > Pseudomonadota > Gammaproteobacteria. Next base: position 8,295 of record CAIPNE010000243.1, on the reverse strand, counting down.
GCCGTCAGCCGAGGCATAGCCCCCGCCCGGCTGCATCAGCAATGCCCTGCCCAGCCTACGCATGGCGATTGAAAGGCGGGCGAATTGACGCGCGGGTTCGCCGGTCATGGAAACTGAGTTTGAAGTAATCGTCATCATGATGGGTTAGCCGTCTTCTCGGCGGTTAGCGAAATGGGATAGAATGGCATAACGCAAACCGAAGGGTGGTCACTCGTTACGATGGCTGAAGACCCCCATCTTTCCCGCAGGCTACGCAGCTAGGCTAACACTGCAGTCAACAGATCACTCGAATACGACCTGACCAGACCAGATTGGCGAGGTGCTTAACGTGGTCTTTACTGCTCCCTGCAGCGAGGGTAGTTCTGCCAGTTGGAAATGACCCATCGCCATACCCAGCCTGGGCACTAGCACGCCGGCATAGTTCGCCTTGCGTGTCAACAGGGCTACCGGCGCCGAAAGATCTGTTGGATCAGGGTCGTTCTTCAACGTGAAGCTGCCTGCCATCAACCCGCTGCTGGTGGTGATGGTCAAGCTCACTGTTGCAGGATTGGCTGCACCGGTTGGCATTACCACCTTGTTAATGCTTGTGATGCGCACTGGCACCGCGCCCACATTGGCAGCCATCGCCGAGCCAATGATGGGAGGAGGACCTGTCAGCCCGCCTTCGGAGAACTTGAGGATGGCGTTCGAGGTGCCCACGCCTCCATCGGCGAATCCTAGGAGCAACTGTCCTGCTGCAGGGGCCGTGTAGTGGCCTCCTACCACAACCAGATGATGCAGCGGGAACCCTTGTTTGTAGCTACGGGTCGTGCTGCTGGCTGTCTGGCCTTTCTTGAGCCAGTCAATGGTTCCGTCCAGCAACGCTTTGCCGCTATTGGCGGGTGGTGTAGAACTGTCGTCGCGGATCTTTAACCATCCGTGCGCTGAACCAGCGGTGGCCGCAGAACTGGCACTGTAGAGCAGTTGATGAAATGGGATGTCGCCGTTTGCTGCCACCGTGCTGCTTCCGGTAATGGCCGTGCCATCGGCCAGTCTCCCATTCCACGTCACGACGCCCGTGGCGCCAACGCTCAGAGTGAGGTAGCCATTGCCCTGCGGGTAGGCAATGTCGCCCACAAGCGCTTGATCCTGGATATCCAACGTGGCGGTGTAAGCTCCTGCCCGCCCGGTGGTGGGCGCAGTCTGCCGCCAGCCCTGCAGGTTCAGATGCGTGCCAACTCCTCCGTCGCCAAGTGTCCCGGTCAGTTTCCCGGTGTCTTTGTTGATGGTGAACTGGAGTCTCAGATCCCGAATACTGTCACCGGCGGTGCCGCGCACGAGCCTCACGGTGGCGCTCGCGTTGGCATTCAACACCGCATCCAATCGGCTACCAAGGGGCATGCTATAGCTCTCCCCCTCCAATTGGAGCGTGCCGGTGAAGCAGCCTGTGCTGCTGATCACCAGATTGGAGAGTCTACCGCCGTGCCCTTGAAGATTGCCGCCCATCTTAGGACCGCTGAGCTCAGTGTTACGATCCGCCAGACCGTTGAAGGTTCCCATCAAGCTCGAAGGCAAGGCGTGCACCTTCAGCGTGGTTGTGGCTGTGCTGCTACCCTTGGCGTTGCTGACCTTGAGCATCACGGCGTAAGGCGTGGCTTTGGACACGGTTGGCTTACCGCTGATCACGCCCGTCGTCACGTTGCAGGTCAGCCCCGTTGGCAGGCCTGTCGCAGTGTAAATGGTCGGGGTGAGTTCGGCGGAATCATTGACTGGAATTGGGAAACTGTAGCTGCCGCTGACAATGGCATCTGGCATGACCACCGGCGTGAGGATTTTCGGCTTCCCGCTGAATACCTCCAGTGTATTGTCACCACCGTTGAGCTTGCCACCAGGACCCGTGACTTCGCAGGTGTAAACGCCCGTGTCGCTGGTGGCGAGGTTCTTGATGGTGAGAGTCTTGGTCGCGGCTCCCGTTATGCGTGCATCTATCGGAAGGTCAACCCCGTCCTTTTTCCATGCATAGGTCAATTGGTTGCCCGCCGTCGCGGTAGCGAAGGTGGCAATGGCTCCCGCACTTAGCTTATAAGTTTTGGCCGAAGTATCCACCACACCGAGTTGTGCCACAGGGGAAATCGCGCTGCCGATGGCATTGGAGGCTTTCAGCGCATATCCGCCGGCATTGGCAAAGGAAGCCGAAGCCAAGGTGTAAATTACATTGGTTGCACCAGCGATGGCAACGCCGTTTTTGAGCCATTGGTATCTAAGCACCGCTCCGCTGACCGGCCTGCTAAACCCAGCCGCTGATCCCAGTGCAACCAATTGCGATTCAGGAGCGGATGCAATGGTGGGTGCAACCGTGACGCGCACTCGAACCGTAAAAGTGCCTGTTTTGACCACGCCAACGCTATTGATGGCGGCGACATTGACCAGGGTGTCACCAATAGGGAATCGGGTGCCGCTTGGCGGGGTGATGACGGGTGCTAGCGCTCCATCGATGGGGTCGGATGCGGAGATGTTGTGCGTCACCACGGTTCCTTCGGCAGATTCCGCTTCGTATACCACCGGCAAAGTTGGAACATCAAGTGTTGGTGCGCCCGTCGAAATCGGCCGCGCGAGACCTAGCTGCAACTTCCCTAGCCCGGCGAGGCGAGGGAGATCGTTGTTGCCAATCGCGACGCCCTGAAGCGCAATGGTCTGGTCAATAACCGACCCTGCTCCGGCGTGTTTCAACTGGAGAACCGAATCGACCCTGGGCGCGTTGCCTTCACTCCGGGTAACAACTGTTTTCACCGAGAGGTATTGGGAAATCGCGCCGGTTTTTCCAGTGAAAACTTCTGTCAGATCGATCACGTCGTTTTCTTGCTCAGAAAAGTCGGTAATGACCTCGGCATTGCCGCCGCTCACGAAACAAAAACGATCTTCCCCCCGCCCACCGCTGAGACGATTGTTACCGGGACCACCTCTGAGAATGTCGTTCTTGCTGCCGCCAGTGATTTGATCGTCACTCTCGCCACCGCTCATGGAATTAGGAACGGTATCATCTCCACGCATGACCGCCGGGAGAGTGGATCCGCGATAATTCCAGACACGCACGCGGTCCCAACGCGAACTCTGATAATCCTGAATGAGCGAGCGCTCCCTGGCGGTCAAAGATCGCTCGAAAAACAAGACCTCGCGCAGGCTGCCTGAAAAGGCGCTGCCGGCGTTGGTGGCAGCCAGCGGCTGCGCCGCACCGATCGTCGCGAAGGAGGATGAAGGAGAAAGTGGGCTTGTCTGGGATAAAAAGCGAGTTGCACCTCCAAATTGCGGCCTCCTCCCAAGTCCAACGTCCAAACTCGAGCCCAAGGAGTGACTCACCAGCGTGAATTGCGCGGACGATCCGCCAATTGGAGTCGAACTAATGATCTGGCGTCCGTTCTGCAGCACTTGAAGACCCATGGAACTGGTCTTTCTCGGGTCTACAACAGGCCCGAATATCCCAAGGCCTGAACCCGTAACAGGCGCCAATGATATCTTGAGCGCGGATGAGGAAAACAAAACCTCCTCTGAGGCGGTGACCGTGCCCGGACCAAAGACCATAAAGGCCGTGAAATCGCCCTCCAGGGCAAGATCCTTGTCATCGAGATAGAAGAACTGTCCTCCCGAAAAGCTCACCCGCCCGAGTCCATCACTGGTGGGGCGGCGTGATGCCGCCGGCTGATAGCCATCACGTCCGGCAGCGGCAAGATCCGCCCATTCAGTCACGGGACCTGCTACACCTAGCCTCTCCGCGTCGAGCCAAACTGCTGGTTTGCCGAGCCATCGCAGGTTCGGAGCAAAGGCGTCGATGAGTAGTGACACCTCTTGAGACCCCACACCCACAGTGGACAAGTCTTCTATGCGTAGACGCGCGGTGCCTTTCTGGAACGCGATGGGCACGTCGATGGCTATATTGCCGGCTAGGATGTCCGCGTAATTGAAGGTGTTCCCAGCCACCATGGCGGATCCAGATCGTTTCCATACCAGCCCACCTCCGCCCGTGTCCAGGAGAGTGAGCTTGATGTTGGCGGCAGGGGTGTCCGCGTCCGCGATCGGCAAATAAACCCCGGCGCTACCACCCGCGGTAACGACCAGGAGCGAGTCCTGAAGCATCGGGGAGAGGTTCTTCGTGCGCGGGTTGGTGATGAGCTGAAACTCCTTGAGGTTGTTCCATCCGTCACCGTCAGTGTCCAGTATCGCATCCGCCTTGTTGCTGGGATCAAGGCTGTAGAGCCGTTCCCACCAGTCGGGGATTCCGTCGCCATCCGAATCCGGCGTTGGAAAGTCTGTCTTGAAGTCCAGTCGAAGTTCCTTCCCACGATCGGCAAAGCTGGTGGAGAATTCTGCGGCCTGACTTGGATCCAGCAGGCTTGCCGCATAGCCATCGATCGTGACGGACTGGATGGTGTAGGAGAGCACCCCCGGCCCGACGACGAGGGTATCTTCCAGCTTGTCGGATGACGGCGCGGTTTCCTGATCGATCTCGAAACGGTAGGAAAACTCGCCGTTTGCGCCCGCCTTGCGCAGGGGAATGTCGACTTCGAGTTCATGGGCTGCATTCTGTTTGTTGACCAGCCTCAAATGCATCGTGCCACTGAAGAGTTGGTAACCGCCTCCCTGCCCCAGCTTGACTACTTTTCCGTGGATGACACGCGGAGGTTCGGAAAAGCCCTGTGCGCTGGCACCCTTGGCGCAGGTGAAGACCAGCGCGGCAAGCAGCGCCAGAAAGACGGTTCGGTATGAATCTGCGGTGTTCATGAATCAGTTGGTTTTCGGTTTTGAAGGCGCGTTCGCAGTGGGCTGCGGTGTCTTCGCAGGCAGTGCCGGCGGCACCGGACCTGGCGCACTGGCGCCGCTCCTTGGGGGAAGATCTGCCACCGCCGCGAGGGCCTCGGGAAAGCGGTCCGTTTGCGACTGCGCGAGGATGCTGCGGGTGAACTCCTCCTGCAGCGCCTTGTGGCGCTGCTCGATGAGGCGGCGGCGGATCTCGGCGCTGACGGCTTCGAAGGGCTGGACTTCGGGGGCGCGGCGCCCGATGAGGCGCACGAGGAAGAGCCCATCCCCCCCGGCTTCGATCCCGCTGAGGTCGCCCGGATTCTGGAGCGGGGCGGCGAGCCGGAGCACCGCGTTGCGCCAGGCGTCGGAACCCGCTGCCACCTCGAGCCAGCCGAGATCGCCGCCAAGGAGGCGGGACTCCCGGTGCTCGGTGTTGCCGACGGCGATGGGCCCGAATCCCTCGGTGACCGGAAACTTGGCCGGGTCGGCGCTGACCTCGGCGCGGATCTGCTCGAGGCGCGGGCGGTAGCGATCGACCAACGGTTGCTGGCCGCGGGTGTTGAACCAAAGCAGTGCCACGCGCAAGGCCTCGGGCCGGGTAAAAGCGCTCTCACGCTGCGCATCGTAGCGGGCGCGCACCTCCTCATCGGAGACTTTGACGGCGGCGAGTTGTGGCGCGAGCCGCACTTCCTGCAGACGGGCGATGAGTAAGGATTCAATCTGCGCCACGGTCTCGGGGTCGCGTTCCAGCCCGGCCTGGCGGGCGGCGGCGGCCAGAGTGGCCCGCTCCACCAGGCGGTCCAGCGCCTCCATTCGCGCCTGCGGGCTGTCGGCCGGGCCGGGACGGGTGCTCCACCAGTGGCGGAAGTCATCGGCGCGAACGGACCAGCCATCGCCTTGGGCGAGCACGTTGGCGTCGGGCGCGGATTCCTTCTTCCCGCAGCCCGCCAGCAGCAGCACGGCGAGCACGCCGCCCCACTGCAGGCAGTGACACGGGAGCATGACCGAACGATGGGTGGCGGGAGCAGGCATGATTACATTCCGGAGGAGGAGAAGGTGGTGAGCTGGAGCTGGATATCATCCACGGTATCGATGAAACGCAGCATCGCGGCCTGCGGGTCACTGCCCAGCGAGGCAGCGGGGATGAAGAGAATCCACTTTGTGTTCCAGACCGAGCGGCTGAAGAGCTGGGTGTCGGTGTAGGCGGGGTCGCTGCCGGAGAGCGCGCCGCCAGCGGTCGGATAGGCTCTGAAGTCGCCCTGCCGGACCAGTTCCTCAAAGCTCCCGTTGAGACTGTCCACCGCCGGGTTGAAGGCGTAATCCCGCAGGTGGGTGGTGTTGATCGGGAAGGGCACGGGGATGCGCTGCCTGACCACGTTCCAACCGCGGGTTTTCGGCACCAGCCCGTCGGAGTAGCGCATGATGTCCATGCCAGCCGGCACGAGATAAACCCGCGGGGTGGCGGCGAGCTTCTGCTGGCCATCGGCCGCCACATCGTAGCCGGAGAAGCCGACCCCGACGGAGCGGAGTTTGGTGGCGAAGTTAGCGCTGCTGTAGGCGTGGTCCGCCGCGCTCAGGGCGTTGCCGAAGAAGTTGCGCCCAGAGTTGATCTCGGTGGAAAACTCAATCTTGAAGCCGGGCTGAGCCGGGCCGAGCGGACTGGCGAAGGGGCGGCAGTGGCGGGTGAAGTCGGGATCCCGGTTGAGGTCGGCCACCTGAGTGCTGGCCAGGTAGCTCTGCCATTTCTGGTTCGAGGAGTTGCTGCCGTCAGCCAGGATGCGCTTGCCCTCTGTGCGCAGCGAGAGGGTGGAGGCCTCCCCCTGTGGATTGTTGAGCCCGATGCTGCCTTTTAAGCCATCATAATTGGCTTTCAGCTTGGCGAGGATCTCGGCGAGGCCGCCGTTGCCGATCTTGGGCGTGTCTCCGTCCCACTGGCCGAGCTGGCGCACTTTCATGAGGTCCTCAAGCACGGTCGCGGCGTTGGCCGGGTGGCCGGGGGAGAGGCTGGTCTCGTAGTCGTAGGCCTTGGCCGCAAGCCAGGCGAAGCGCACCGCGGTGTCCATGGCGCTCTCGTATTTGCGGGCGGCATCGTCGCGGCTGATGCGGGCGATCATGTCGCCGTAGCGGTTGCCTTGGGCGCGGCCGGCGATCATCTTGTTCATCGCTGCGCGCTCGGCGAGGAGGCGGTTGGCCTCAGCCTCCAGCGAGCGGACCTTGGCCCCTGCCATGTTGAGCTCCTGGACCGCGGCCGCCATGTTGAGCCGCTTGGAGGGGTCCTCCTGCAGCTCGTTGGAAAGCTCCTTCAGCAGCTCGAGCAGTTCGTTGAACTCGCTGTAAACGTCGGCGTCGTTGTCTTTGAGTAGTTCCAGCTCGGCTTTGAGGCCTTCCGCGAGGATTGCGCTTACTTCCTGGAATGATTTAATGCCCTCCACTGGAGTCAACGCGACTTTTTTAGATGCGGTAAGCGCTCCATAGAGTGGCCGGAACGGGAGATTGCCACCCGCTAAGTTGACATTATCGGGAATCAGGTCTTGTCCTAAGTCGAAACTGTTGGATATTGTGCCCTTTATTTTTTCCGTGGTTTTTGCCGTTGTTTCAAAGAACGTCTTCGCCGCATTCGCAGCCGAGATCACCCCCAAATAACTCTGCCGACTGATCTGCGCACCGTTGAGGGAAACAAGCCGCCGGTTGGCGTATTCGGCCAAGTTGCTGAGCTTGTTGACGTAGACCTGGTAGTCGTCGATCGCGGTCTCTAGGGCGACTTCGGTGCGGAGCATGTCTCCGAGCGCGTTCTGGATCTCCCCGGTGGCGGCCCGGTGGCCCCAGCCCTCCGGGGCCTTGAAGGCATACTGCGCGGTTTGGGAAATCGGGATTTCCACGGAGAGCGTATTACCGGGGGCCGCCTCGCCTTCACTGAAGCCATTGATGATGAGTTTGGGATACTGATCCTGCTGCGGGGTAGAAAGGTAGAATTCGTTGAAGAGCTCCTTCAGGTCCCCGCGGGTCTGCAGATCCTTCATTCCCAAGGGCAGGAACTCGAGCTTGCTGCCGGTCTTGGCGAGCGAATCGTAGATCGAGATCCGCGCGTTCCGGAACGCCTCGGGCAGGCCATCCTCTGTTTTATCAGCCTCGGGCAGCAACTGCTCGATGGTGGTGGCGTCGAGATACGTGTAGGTGATGAGGTCGGGACCGGTGTAGCCTTCCTGGAAGATCTGGCCGGCGCCAATGGCACCGTTGTAAGGCGTGCCGAGCAGGGCGATGAGGCGGTTGCGGTAGTCGATGTCCTGCTCGATGGCTTTCTGTTTAAGCTCACCGGCGTCGCCCCCGATCTGGCGCATGGTCTGCGAGGTGGCGCTGACGAAGTCGAGGGCGGCCTTGGCGTTGGAGGCGGCGGCGACGGCGGACTCGTAGGTCTGTTCGAAGTGCGTTTTGCGCTCCCACGTCAGGTCATAGAAGGAGTCCAGCCCGAAGCTGACGGTGTCGGGATTGACCCCGATGGGGGTGTGGCCCTGGTTGACGCCG